>JACZWD010000167.1 GCA_022572335.1 Pseudomonadota bacterium | reverse complement strand
GGCGCCGTGGCCTGCATAGAAATCGATAACCCGGCGGGTCGCACGGGCGATCTCGCCGGCGGTCGGCGTCTCTTTCCCGGTGGCGGCAAGGGCGCGCTCCACCAGCTTGTGCACCCCGTCGCCGACCATCGCCGTGACCGCGCCCAGGCCGAGCGACCGGCGGCCCTTTTCGGCGAGCAGGCGGTTCATCGCGGTGCGCAGGTCGGGCGCGCTGTCGATGAGCGTGCCGTCCAGGTCGAAAACGACCGCCTTGATGGAATTTCCGCCCATTGCAATGGTCCGAAACAATCTTTGACTTGGCGGGATTCCCACCTTGTGGCAAGGTCGGCCCCACGGTTGCCCGGGAGGGCTCTTGTAACTAATAGCCCAGCCATGACCAAGGAAAAAACCGCCGCCATCGTCCTCGCCGCGGGCCTCGGCACGCGCATGCAGTCCCGCCTGCCCAAGGTGCTGCACCCGCTCGCCGGGCGCCCCATGGTCGGCCACCTGATGGAGACCCTGGCCGGCCTGGACCTGGAGCGCATCGTCGTCGTGGTCGGCAACGGCATGGAGGCGGTCGCGGAAGCCGTCGCCCCCCATCCCACCGTGGTGCAGAAGGAGCGCCTGGGCACCGGGCACGCGGTGCGCACGGCGTGCGAGGCCATGGACGGCTTCGACGGCACCGTGCTCGTGCTGTACGCCGATACGCCGCTGATCTCGGCGGAGACGTTAACGCGCATGCTCGAGGCGCGGCGCCGGGCGCCCGCGCCGGCGGTGGTGGTGCTGGGCTTCCGCCCCTCCGATCCCGGCCCCTACGGCCGCCTGATCATCGGTGAGGACGGGACGCTCCAGGCCATCGTCGAGGCCGGCGACGCGACCCCCGGGCGGGCGGCGATCGCCCTTTGCAACGCCGGCGTCATGGCCATCGACTCAGGCCTTCTGCCGGGGCTGCTGGCGCGCGTCGGCACCGACAACGCCAGGGGCGAATACTACCTCACCGACATCGTCGCCATGGCGCGCGGCGACGGGCTGGCGTGCGCCTTGGTCGAGGGGGACGAGGCCGAGCTCATCGGGGTCAACTCCCGGGCCGACCTGGCCCGCGCCGAGGCCGTCGTCCAGCAGCGCCTGCGCGCCGCGGCCATGGCCGGCGGCGCCACCCTGGCCGATCCGGAAACGGTGTATTTCAGCCATGACACCCGGCTCGGCCGCGACGTGACGGTGGGGCCCCACGTGGTGTTCGGCCCCGGCGTCGCCGTCGGCGATGACGTGGACATCCGCGCCTTCTGCCACATCGAGGGCGCCCGCATCGCCGCCGGCGCCAGGATCGGCCCCTTTGCCCGCCTGCGCCCGGGCGCCGACATCGCCGCCGAAGCCCACATCGGCAACTTCGTCGAGATCAAGAACACCACGGTGGAGACCGGCGCCAAGATCAATCACCTGGCCTATGTCGGGGATTCCCGGGTCGGCGCCCGGGCCAACGTCGGCGCCGGGACCATCACGTGCAACTACGACGGTTTCGCCAAGCACCACACCGACATCGGCGCCGGGGCGTTCATCGGCTCCAACACGGCGCTGGTGGCCCCGGTGAAGGTGGGGGACGGGGCCATCATCGGGGCGGGAAGCGTCATCACCCGGGACGTGGCGGCGGACTCTCTCGCCCTGAGCCGCGCCGATCAGGAGGAGCGCAAGGGCCGGGCGAAACGCCTGCGTGGGCGCAAGACCGCCGCCAAGGCGGCGTCGGCCAAGGGCGGAGGCTGACCGCCCATGTGCGGCATCATCGGCATCATCGGCAAGGGAGAGGTGGCGCCGCTCCTCATCGAGGGGCTCAGGCGGCTGGAGTACCGGGGCTACGATTCCGCCGGCGTGGCGACCCTGGTCGACGGACGCATCGAGCGCCGCCGCGCCGAGGGCAAGCTGAGCAATCTGGAAACCCTGCTCGCCCGCCAGCCGGTGGCCGGGACCATCGGCATCGGACATACCCGCTGGGCCACCCACGGCGTCCCCAACGAGAAGAACGCCCATCCCCACGCCACCGACCGGGTGGCGGTGGTCCACAACGGCATCATCGAGAACTTCCAGGCCCTGCGCGCCGAAGTGGAGGAACGGGGCCACACCCTGGTTTCGGACACCGACACCGAGGTGGTCGCCCACCTGATCACCCTGTACCTGGAGGACGGAAAGGGCACCGCCGAGGCCACCTGCGCGGCGCTGAACAGGCTGGAGGGGGCCTTCGCCCTGGGCATCATCTTCGCCGGCAAGCCCGACCTGATGATCGCCGCCCGGCGCGGCAGCCCGCTCGCCATCGGCTACGGCGACGGCGAGATGTACCTGGGCTCGGACGCCCTGGCCCTGGCGCCGCTGACCCGCGAGATCATGTATCTCGAAGACGGCGACTGGGCGGTGATCACGTCGGACGACGCCACCGTCTTCGACGCCGAGCACCTGGGGGTGAAGCGCGAGGTCAGGCTGACGGCCCATTCCGGCGCCACCCTGGGCAAGGGCGGATACCGCCATTTCATGCTCAAGGAGATATTCGAACAACCGCAGGTGATCGGGGATACCCTGCACGCCTACACCAACCCCCAGACGCGGTCCGTGGCGCTGCCCGATCTCGGCTTCGACGCGGCGCAAACGTCCGCCATGACCCTGGTCGCCTGCGGCACGTCCTATCACGCCTGCATGGTCGCCAAGTGCTGGCTCGAACGCCTGGCCCGCATCCCCGTCGACGTCGACGTGGCGTCCGAGTTCCGCTACCGGGGCGCGCACATGGCGGAGGGCGGGGTGGCCCTGTTCGTCTCCCAGTCGGGGGAAACGGCGGACACCCTGGCCGCCCTGCGCTACGCCCGGGACCACGGCCAGCACATCGTCTCGGTGGTCAACGTGCCCGAATCCACCATCGCCCGGGAATCGGACGCGGTGCTGCAAACCTACGCCGGCCCCGAGGTCGGCGTCGCCTCGACCAAGGCGTTCACCACCCAGTTGACGGTTCTGGCCTGCTTCGCCATCGCCACCGCCAGGGCCCGCGGCGCCATGGATCACGACGCCGAGACGCGCCTGGTCGATGCCCTGGCCGGGATTCCGGCGCGCGCCGCCGAGGTGCTCAACGACGACGACACCCTGCGCGCCCTCGCCCACCAGGTGGCCGAGGCCCGGGACGTGCTCTATCTGGGCCGCGGCACCAGCTATCCCATCGCCCTGGAGGGGGCGTTGAAACTAAAGGAAATATCCTACATCCACGCCGAGGGATACGCCGCCGGCGAGATGAAGCACGGTCCCATCGCCCTGATCGACGAAGACGTGCCGGTGATCGTCATCGCGCCGTCGGACGAGTTGTTCGAGAAGACCGCGTCCAACATGCAGGAAGTCGTCGCCCGCGGCGGGCGGGTGATCTTTTTCAGCGACGCCAAGGGCGTGGAGCGGCTCGGCGCTCTCGCCGCCACCACCGTCGTCCTGCCCGAGACGGACCCCTTCGTCGCCCCTATTCTCTATGCCATCCCGGTGCAGATGCTGGCCTACCACACGGCCGTGCTCAAGGGCACGGACGTGGATCAGCCGCGCAACCTGGCGAAAAGCGTGACCGTGGAGTAATACCAAAGAGCGCTGATCATGACCCGACGAGCCGGCTTACCAAGGTTTTCGGCCCTAAGCGTGCGCTGTGGCGATGCGGGGCATCGCGAAGCGTGCGCGACGCCGTCCGAAAGCCTTGGTAAGCCGCCGTTCCGGTCGCGTTGGCGGCCCGTCGGAGGGCGTCGAAAAGTTTTGACGATGCCCCCGCATCGCCTGCAACTTTCCTCCTACCCGACGAGCCGCCTACGTGATCCCTATGAGCCATGATCAGCGCCCCTTGGTATCACCCGGCGGCCATTGAAGGGAAGGAAGCCAGGCATTGTTGGCCGGAGCCAAGGCGCGTGAGGGTCCGTCGGGACTGGGCGTCACGCCGGATTACACCGTCAGTTTCGAGGCGCATCCCGCCCGTGTCCGCGTCGTCTTCAACGGCGTTACCATGGCCGACAGCGCACGGGCCATGGTGTTCCGCGAGGCGCGGTACAGGCCGGTCTTCTACTTCCCGCCCGCCGACGTTCGCCTGGACCTGATGGAACGGACCGGCCACCACACCCACTGTCCGTTCAAGGGCAACGCCAGCTACTGGACCCTCCGGGTCGGCGACAGAAGCGCCGAGAACGCGGCGTGGAGCTACGAGGACCCGCTCAAGATCGCCCGGGCCATGAAAGGATACATCGCCTTCTACGACGACAGGATGGACGCCTGGTACGAGGACGACGAACAGGTCTATTCCCGCGGCGCCGAGGAGGCCGCCCCCCGGGACAACCCGCTCGTTGACTGGCTTTTGTCCGAGGCATGGGAGGCGGCGACCTCGCGGGAGTTGACACGACGGTTCTCCCGCGCCCTCGTCGAAACCGGCGTACCCGTCACCAGGGTGCGGGTGGTGATTCAGACGCTCCATCCCCTGCTGGCGGCGACCGCATACGGATGGTCGGCGGCGGCGGCGGAAAAGGTGGAAAAGACCCTACTGAGCCACGAGGTCGTGCAGTCGGACCGGTTCCTTCGCAGCCCGCTCCGGCCCATTTTCGACGGCGTCGGCGGTTTTCGGCGCTGGCTCGACGCATCGGACGAGGACGACTTTCCGGTGCTCAGGGACCTGAAGGCGGAGGGGATGACGGATTACGCCGCCATGCCGATGCCGTTTTCCGACGGCCAGATCAACGCCATCACCCTCGCCACCGACGCACCCGGCGGCTTCTCGACGGCGGATCTCGGCCACATCCATGAAATCCTGCCGGTCCTGAGCCGCTTCTACGAGGTGCACGCCAAGCGGCGCAATGCCGTGACCCTGTTGCAGACGTTCCTCGGCAAACATACCGGCGAGCGCGTGCTCGACGGGCTGATCAAGCGCGGCGACGGCGAGACCATTCATGCGGTGCTCTGGTTCTGCGACCTCCGGGATTCGACGCCCCTGGCGGAATCGTTGTCCCGCGAGGAGTACCTGGCGCATTTGAACCGGTTCTTCGACTGCATGGCCGGCGCGGTCGTCGACAATGGCGGCGAGGTGCTGCGCTTCATCGGCGACGCGGTGCTCGCCATTTTTCCCGTTGCCGATGCGGACCCCACGGGACGCGAGGGCGCGGTCGGTTGGGCCGAGGCCTGCGCAATGGCTGCGCAGGCCGCCCGCGAGGCCGAGCGCCGGATCGCCGAGCTGAACCGTTCGTCCGCGGGCGCGGACACGCCGCCGCTCCGGTTCGGCATCGGCCTGCACGTGGGCGACGTCACCTACGGCAACATCGGGACCGCGGAGCGGCTGGAGTTCACGGTGATCGGCGCCGCCGCCAACCTCGCCTCGCGCATCGAGGACATGACCAAAACACTCAACGTCCCCATCGTCATGTCGTCCGAGTTCGCGGCCGCGTACCCGGGCGAGGTGCGGTCCCTGGGGCGTCACAAGCTGCGCGGCCTCGACGGCACGCACGAACTCTACACCCTTGCCGGCGGGGAGGCGGCGGGCCCTCCTTGACGCCGGTCAAATCACCCGGGACTTGCCGAAGGAGATTTCTTGGTTGGTGCCGCGCCCGGCATGAACGGGCGGACGCGGTCCTTAGTTACGACCCGTTTTCCGCGCCTCAAGCGCCGCCTCTGCCTTTCGCAGATTTGCCGTCACGAGGTTGACGAAATAATCGGCGCCGGCGGCCTCGTAAACGTCCAGCGCCGCCCGATAGGCCGCCACCGCCTCCTCCAGCCTTGCCGTG
>JACZWD010000166.1 GCA_022572335.1 Pseudomonadota bacterium | reverse complement strand
TGGCCGCCGCGTCGGCCGAGCCGCCGCCCAACCCCGACGCCACCGGCAGCCGCTTGGTGAGCGTGATCGCCGCCGCCGCCTCGACGCCGGCGGCGCGGGCCAGCCGGCGGGCCGCCCTGAGCACCAGGTTGTCCGGCGCCGGCGGCAGCCGGTCGGCGAACGGACCGTCGACCGCAAGGCTCAGATCGTCGGCCGGCCAGACGGTGACCGTGTCCCCGACGCCGGCGAAGGCGATCAGGCTGTCCAGTTCGTGATTTCCGTCGGCGCGCCGCCCGGTGACGTGGAGGTAGAGGTTGACCTTGGCCGGGGCGGGAAAGGAGAGGGTGGAAAGCGAAGGCGTCGCGGCGCGAATGGTTGGGCCCGGGCGGTCGCCGCCGGGCCCCGGTTCAGCCATCGCCGCCGGTTTCGGCTTTCTCGACGAGCCCGTTAATGAGCTTGGATTCGATGGTGGCCTTGACGTCGGGCTCGGGGTCGAAGCCGAGCGCCCGGCGCCACTGGAAGCGCGCCTCCTGGCGGCGTCCCACCTTCCAGTAGGCGTCGCCCAGGTGGTCGTTGATGATCGGGTCGCCGGGGCGCAGTTCCACCGCGCGTTCCAGTTCGCGGACCGCCTTTCCGTACTGGCCCGAGCGGTACAGCACCCAGCCCAGGCTGTCGACGATGTAGCCGTCCCGGGGGCGCAGCATCACCGCCTTCTTGATCATGGCGTGGGCCTTGTCCAGATTGTGGCCCTTGTCCACCCACGAATACCCCAGGTAGTTCAGCACGTAGGGCTGCTCCGGCTCGAACTCGAGCGCCCTCAGGAAATCGGCTTCCGCGCGCGGCCATTGCTTGGAGCGTTCGAGCACGATGCCGCGGGCGTAGAGCAGGCTCCAGTGGCGGCGCTCCAGGGTGACGATGCGTGTCATCGCCCGGTCGTAGGCGTCCACCGCTTCGCTGTAGCGTTCGCGCCCGCGCAGGATATCACCCAGGTTGATCAGGGCCTCCGCCTGGCCGGGGTGTTCGCCGGCCATGGCGCGCAGTTGTTCCACCGCTTCGTCGGCGCGGTCCAGCCGGTTCAGGTTCGACGCGATGCGCAGGCGCGCCGCCCACGAAAACGGCGACGCCGGATCGATGGAGGCGTAGGCCTTGTTGGCGCTTTCCAGGCGTTCCTGGGATTCCAGTATCTGGCCGATGAGGATTTGCATGACCGGAAAATCCGGCCTCAGGTACAATCCCATCTGCGCGAACAACAACGCCGACTCGTGGGCGTTCTGCTGTCTGAGCGAGGAGGCGACGCCGAACAGCCCCTCGGCGGCGCCCGCGGCCGCCGAGGCCACGGCGAGCGCCGGAGCGGTGCCGGCCTCGAGCCGGGCCAGGGCCGGTTCCAGAAGGCGCGTCTGCGGTTGTTCGTCGAGGTAATTCCGGTAGATCTCCGTCGCCTTGTCCGCCTTGCCGGCGCGCTCGTACAAGGCCCCCAGCAACTGCACCACGCGCAGCGACGGACCGTTCTGCTTGTCGACGACGCGCAGATACTGTTTCTCGGCGGCCTCGGCCTGGCCCGCCGTCTCATTGATGAGGGCGGCGTGAAGGTCGTGAAGGGCTTCCGAGCGATCTTTCCCGGCAAGGGGCTTGAGGGCCTCGAGTGCCGCGTCCGGATTGCCGAGGCCGACGCGCGCCCAGGCGCTGAGCAGCGGTCTCATGATCACGTTGAAGCCTTTTTCCGACAGGCCCGCCAGCCGCTTCTCGGCCTCGGCGAAACGCCCCGCCTTGATGTCGTCGACGACCACCATCAATTTGGCAATCGGGGCCTTGGCATTCACGGCGACGACGCGGCGGGCCAGGGCCGCGGCCTCTTCCATGCGGCCCTCCATGGCCGTCAGCACGAAGGTCCGGCGCAACAGGTTCGGCGTGTCGGGGGCCTGTTTCAGCGCCGCGCCGATGAAATCGGCGGCCGCCGACAGGTCGCCCCGGGCCTGGGCATGGCGCCCCGCGAGATAATTCCCGGCCAGCGACGCGCCGGGATTGAAGGAGACTTTCGTGGCCGCCGGTTTCGCGCCGTCGGGACTGTCGGCCACGCAGGACGCCGCCAGCAGCGCCGTCAGCAGCGCCGCCACAGGGGCCGCGGCGGCGCGGCGCAACGCCGCCTTCACCGGCACCCTTCGCAGATCCGTTGTCGGGCCAACCATTCCTTGTCCCTTAAGATGCCGTCATCGCGCCCGGGCACCGCGAGCCAAGTTTACACTAGTACCCTTAATCTTAACAGGAGGTAGGCGTAATCGTTTTTTCGCGTCTTTTGGGTCGAATCCGCCGCGCTGTCAACCCGGGACCCCTCATACATAGGCAACGACCCTGCCGATTCCATATGGGGCGACTTTACATATTCGCGTAGTTGGGCCCGCCGCCGCCTTCGGGCGCCACCCAGGTGATGTTCTGGGTCGGGTCCTTGATGTCGCAGACCTTACAGTGGATGCAGTTGGGCGCATTGATCTGCAGGCGGCTGGCCCCGTCCTCGCCGGCCGGGAATTCGTAGACCCCGGCCGGGCAGAAGCGCTGCTCCGGGCCGTCGTAAAGGGCCAGGTTCACCTGCACCGGGGTATCGTGGTCCTTGAGCGTCAGGTGACAGGGCTGGTTCTCCTCGTGGTTGGTGTTGGAGAGATAGACCGAAGAGAGCTTGTCGAAGGTGACCTCGCCGTCGGGCTTGGGGTAGGCGATCTTCGCCGACGCCGCGGCTTTTTTCAGGGCCGTGTGGTCCTCGCGGTGGTGCAGGGTCCACGGCGCCCGCCCCCTCAACAGATAGGTGTCCACCGCCGAATAGGCGAGACCGCCCCACAGCCCCCAGTGGAAGGACGGGCGGATGTTGCGCGCCCGGTAAAGCTCGTCCCGGACCCAGGACTTTTCCAGCGCCTCGGGGTAGGCGGCCAGCCCGGTGTCCCCCGCCCCGGCGCCAAGGGCGACGAAGGCGGCCTCCGCCGCCGCCATGCCCGACTTCATGGCGGTGTGCGAGCCCTTGATCCTGGGCACGTTCATGAACCCCGCCGCGGCCCCGATCAGCGCCCCGCCGGGGAAGGTCAGCTTGGGTATGGACTGGAAGCCGCCTTCGTTGAGCGCCCGCGCCCCGTAGGCGAGGCGCCGGCCGCCTTCGAACAGCGGCCGCATGGCCGGGTGGGTCTTGAACCGCTGCATCTCGTCGAACGGACTGAGGTACGGGTTCTCGTAATCGAGGCCGACGATGAAACCGACGGCGACCTGGTTGTCCTCCAGGTGATAGACGAACGAGCCGCCGTAGGTGCGGCCGTCCAGGGGCCAGCCGACGGTGTGGATCACCAGTCCCGGCCTGTGGCGGGCCGGGTCCACCTCCCACAGCTCCTTGATGCCGATGCCGTAGGTCTGGGGATCGGCGCCGTCGTCGAGGGTGAAGCGCCCGATCAGGGTCTTGCTCAGGGACCCCCGGCAGCCTTCGGCGAAGAGCGTGTATTTGGCGCGCAGCTCGACGCCGGGCTGATGATTGGCCGTCGGCCGGCCGTCCCGGCCCAGCCCCATGTCGCCGGTGGCGATGCCCATGACGGCGCCGTCTCCGTCGTACAGGACCTCGGCCGCGGCGAAGCCGGCGTAGATCTCCGTCCCCAGGGCCTCGGCCTGGACGCCCAGCCAGCGGCACAGGGTGCCCAGGCTGATGATGTAGTTGCCGCGGTTCCTCATCTGCCGCGGGATGGGCAGGCGGATGGCGCGGCGTTGGGTGAGCAAAAGGAGCCGGTCGTCCCGCGCCGGCGTGTTGAGCGGCGCGCCACGGTCCTTCCACTCAGGGATCAGCTCGTCCAGCGCGCGGGGATCGAGGACGGCGCCGGAAAGGATATGCGCCCCCACCTCGGACCCCTTCTCGACCACGCAGACGGCGATCTCGCGTTCGTGCTCGGCGCTCAACTGGCGCAGCCGGACCGCCGCCGCCAGACCCGCCGGGCCGGCGCCCACGATGACCACGTCGAACTCCATGGATTCCCGTTCCATCGGCGCGTCCCTCAGACAGCGGATCGGTGCCAGGGGCGGCGTTATATAGCACAGCCTAGTACTCGCTTGCACGAATTGTCGCCACCGCCCGGACGCCCCATGACAACGTTCGGCCGGATTGCTAATGTCGGCTCATGGCCGAGCCGCTTTCCTCGCGTGAACTTCTCGAGTGGTACCTGGAGGCCGGCGTCGACGAGACCATCGGCGATGCGCCGGTGAACCGCTATCTGGACCCGCCGGCAATCCGCACGGCCGCCTCCGCCGCAGGGAATTCGCCGCCCCCGGCGCCGCCGTCCCACGGCATGGAAGACGCCCCGTCCACCGCGCCCGCGCGCCCGCCGGCGAAACCGGCGGCGGCGGATCAGGCGTTGCAAAGCGCCTGCGCCCTGGCCGCGGCGGCGATGACGGTGGAGGAATTGCGCCGTGCCCTGGAGGGGTTCGACGGCTGCGGGCTGAAAAAGACGGCCACCAACCTGGTCCTCGGGGACGGCAATCCCGAGGCCCGCGTCATCCTCATCGGCGAGGCGCCGGGCGCCGAGGAAGACCGCCAGGGCCTGCCCTTCGTCGGCGCCAGCGGCCGGCTTCTCGACCGCATGCTGGGGTCCATCGGGCTGGACCGGACGCAGGTCTACATTTCCAACACCGTGTTCTGGCGGCCGCCGGGAAACCGCAATCCGACGACCATGGAAATGGCCGTCTGCATGCCCTTCGTGGAGCGCCTCATCGAGCTGGTCGATCCGGAAATCCTGGTCGCCCTGGGCGGCGCGGCGGCCAAGGTGTTGCTGGCGCAGAACGTCGGCATCGGCAAGCTGCGCGGCCGCTGGTTCGCCTATTCCACGCCGCGCCTGCCGCGCCCGGTGGAGGCGACGGCCGTTTTCCACCCGGCCTATCTTCTGCGCTCGGCGGCGCACAAAGGCGAGGCCTGGCGCGACCTCCTTGAGATTAAACGAAAATTAAACCCCCTGTAGGGGAGTGTTTGTTCCCGGGCCCCGGATGTTCCGCCCCTTGGGGACGGTTTCGACCGGCCTTGCGGTTGTCCGTGCCGGGGCGATGCCTTATACAGAACCGAGGGGATTGGGGGGCTTTGTTATTTTTTTGATTTCGTTCCGGCGCCCGGCGCTTTGCGTCCTGGCGTTCGCCTGTATCGTCCCGGCGGGGGTGCTCGATCCGGCGCCTGCCCGGGCCCACGATGCGGTTTCCAGGGAAAGCCCCTCCGCGGCCGAGTCGGCGTCCCTCGATCCCGCCGTCTCCGACGTCCGGGCGGCGTTGCCGCGAATCCTGTCCGACGAGGACGTCGCCCTTTACCGGCGCATCTTCGCCCTGCAGGTGGGCGGCCAGTGGAAGGCCGCCGACCGCCTCGTCGCCAAGCTGACCGACCCCCTGCTGATGGGCCACGTGCTGGCCCAACGCTACCTGCACCCGACCAAGTACCGCACCCCGTACAAGGAGTTGAAGGCGTGGATGGCGGAATACGCCGACCACCCGGATGCCGGGCGCCTGTATAAGCTGGCCCTCAAGCGCAAACCCAAGAACTGGCTGGCGCCCAAACCACCGGTCCGCGGAGTCGTGTACGGCAACGGCCGATACGCCGCCGGCCTGCCGGGGCCGCCGCCGAGGAGAGGGCTGACCCACGCCCAGCGGCGAAAGGTGGCGGGGTACAAGCGGCAACTCCGCCGGCTGTTGCGCAGCGGCTGGACCAAGGCGGCGAAAAGGCTGTTGGAGACCAAGGAGTTGCGGCGGCTGTTCAGCACCGCCGAATACGACCAGGCGCGGGGCCGGCTCG
>JACZWD010000165.1 GCA_022572335.1 Pseudomonadota bacterium | reverse complement strand
CGCATTTGCTCCTCGGTCGCCTTCTCCTGATGGGCGGCCTTCCACTCGTCGTAGGGCATGCCGTAGACGATTTCCCGGGCCTCGCCGTAGCTCATCTCGACGCCGCGCCGTTCGGCCTCCGCCAGGTACCACTTGGACAGGCAGTTGCGGCAGAAACCGGACAGGACCATCAGGTCGATGTTCTGCACGTCGGAGCGCCGGCGCAGGTGCTCCACCAGGCCGCGGAACGCCGCCGCCTCCAGTTCGGTGCGCGTTTTGTCGTCCATTCCTTCCTCGCTCTCGTTTCCCTTGGCGGCTCCCGCCGCCGGACCCACGCACGAATATATAAGAACGCAAGGTCCGCAGAAAAGGCCGCTAACCCGGATATTTCATGAAGGGAACGGGATTTGCGGCGAGCAATGTTCGTCCAAGGTGGCGTGCGAAGCCGAAAGGCATAGCCGGGGCCATGGCTTGAGGCTGCGGGCGCCGATTTGGGCGGACAGGGCCGCCGCAAAACCGTTCAGCGGTGAACGGGACACAACGGACCTGCGTGAAAACCGGCGCCATCCGTTGAAGGGCAACCACCGGCGTTCCCTGCGCCAGCGCCTTCATGAAATATCCGGGCTAACGCCCGACCGCCCGCCAGCCGATGTCGCGGCGGCAGAAGCCGTCCGGCCAGTCGATGCAATCCACGGCCTCGTAGGCCCGCTTCTGCGCCTCGGCCACGGTGGCGGCGCGGGCGGTGACGCCGAGCACCCGTCCGCCGTTGGCCAGGATTCTCCCGCCGTCGGCCCTGGTGCCGGCGTGGAAGACGACGACGCCTTCGGCCGCATCCGCCTTTTCCAGGCCGCGGATTTCCGTGCCCTTCTCGTAGCCGCCGGGATAGCCCCTGGCGGCCATGACGACGACCAGGGCGGCGTCGTCGTGCCATTCGAGCATGGCCGGGTCCAGCCGGCCCTCGGCGCAGGCGACCAGGGCCTCCAGGAAATCGGATTTGAGGCGCATCACCATGGGCTGGCATTCGGGGTCGCCGAAACGGACGTTGAACTCCAGCACCCGGGGCCCGTCCTCGCCGATCATCACGCCGGCGTAGAGGACGCCCTTGTAGGGGCGGCCCTCGGCGGCCATGCCCTCGATGGTGGGGGTGATGATGCGCTCCATGATGGTCTTCGCCATGTCGTTGGTGACCACGGGCGCCGGCGTATACGCCCCCATGCCGCCGGTATTGGGGCCCCGGTCCCCGTCGAAGGCCGTCTTGTGGTCCTGGGCCGCGACCAGGGGCACGGCGCGGCGGCCGTCGACCAGGGCGAAGAAGCTGGCCTCCTCGCCTTCCAGCAACTCCTCGACCACGACCTCGTCGCCGGCGCTGCCGAAGGCGCGCTCGGTCATGATCTTGTCGATGGCACCGTAGGCCTCATCGTCTGTCTGGCACAGGATGACGCCCTTGCCGGCGGCCAGTCCGTCCGCCTTGACCACGATGGGGGCGCCGTTGTCGCGGATGTACGCCTTGGCCGCGTCCACGTCCGTGAAGCGGCCATAAGATCCCGTGGGCACGCCGTACCGGGCGCACAGGTTCTTCATGAAGCCCTTGGAGCCCTCGAGCTCGGCGGCCCGGGCGTTGGGGCCGAAGGCAAGGATGCCGGCGCCGTCCAGGCGGTCCACCAGTCCGGCGACCAGGGGCACCTCGGGGCCGACGACGACGAAGTCGATGCCGTTTTCGGCGGCGAAACCGACCACGCCGTCCACATCTTCGGCGCCGACGTCGACACACCGGGCAAGGCCGGCGATGCCGGCGTTGCCGGGGGCGCAGGAAAGGTCCGTGCAGCGGGGCGACTTGGCGATGGCCCAGCACAGGGCGTGCTCGCGCCCCCCCGATCCAACCACCAGAACCTTCATGGTCCATGCCCGGTCATATGCCCGCCGCGCGTGTTGTGCCGGGCGGTCTTGTATCATACTACTGGCGGCGATGACCGAAAAACCATCCACAGAGGCTGGCGCGCCCGAGGGGACCGTCCTCACCGTCGGCGAGATCTCGCGGGCGCTCAAGCGGATGGTCGAGGACTCCTTTGGCGTGGTGCGCGTGCGGGGCGAGATCACCGGCTTCAAGCGGGCGGCCTCGGGCCACCTCTATTTCTCGCTCAAGGACCCGGACGCGGTGCTGGACGCCGTCTGCTGGCGCGGCACCGCCGCCCGCCTGCGCCTCGATCCCGAGGACGGCATGGAGGTGATCGCCAGCGGGCGCCTGACCACCTATCCCGGCCGTTCCAAATATCAGATCGTCGTCGAAAGCCTGGACCTCGCCGGCGAGGGCGCGCTGTTCAAGCTGCTCGAGGAACTGAAGCAGAAGCTCGCCGCCGAAGGGCTGTTCGACGAAGACCGCAAGAAGCCCATTCCCTTCCTTCCCGAGGTCATCGGCATCGTCACCTCGCCGACGGGCGCGGTGATCCGCGACATCGTGCACCGCGTCGGCGAGCGCTTCCCGCGCCGGATCGTCCTGTGGCCGGTGCTGGTCCAGGGCGCGGGCGCGGCGCAACAGGTGGCCGCCGCCATCGCCGGTTTCAACGCACTCGCGCCGGGCGGTCCCGTGCCCAGGCCCGACGTGCTGATCGTGGCCCGCGGCGGCGGCAGCCTCGAGGACCTGTGGGCCTTCAACGAAGAGGTCGTGGTGCGCGCCGCCGCGGCCAGCGACATCCCCCTGATCTCGGCGGTGGGCCACGAGACCGACATCACCCTCATCGACTTCGCCGCCGACCTCAGGGCGCCGACGCCGACGGCGGCGGCCGAGATGGCGGTGCCGGTGCGCATCGAGCTTCTCGCCCAGGTGCTGGACGACGGCAGCCGCCTTGTCGGCACCGTGCACCGCATGCTGTCCGAACGGCGCACCCGCGTCGCCGACCTCGCCCGCGGCCTGCCCAACCTGCGGCGCCTGGTGGAGGAAGCCGTCCAGCGCCTGGATGACAGGACCGAGCGCCTGAGGAACGGCATCACCGTGGGTCTGGAACGGCGCCGCGCCCGCGTCGCCGAGGTGGCGGCCCGGCTTCCCAGCCCGCGCCAGTTGATCGCCTACGCCCGGGTGCGCCTCGCCGGCGAGGCCCGGGCCCTGGGCACGGCGGTCCGCGGACTGGTGCGCGGGATAGGGGCCCGCCTGGCCCGGGCCGACGCGGTGCTGGAGAGCTGTTCGTACGAGCGCGTGCTGGAGCGCGGGTTCGCCCTGGTCTGGGACGACGCCGGGCGCGCCGTCCGCTCGGTGCAAAGGCTGGCGCCCAGGATGGCGCTCACCGTCCGCTTGCACGACGGCGCCGCCGGGGTCACGGTGAACGCGGACGCCGGAAAAGGCGCGGGCGGGCCGGGGGCCGGAAGCGGCGGCCGCGGGGCCCCGAAAACACAACCCGGAAAGGCGCGCCGCAAGCCGTCCCCGGACGGCCGCCAGGGGACCCTGCTGTGATCGGGCGCTGGGCGGGGACGGCCGCCGCCGCGGTGTTGATCGTCGCCGGCGCCCCGCCGGGGGCGGCCCACGAGTTGAGCCTCGAGGGGCCGCTGACCCAGGGCGGCCTGGTCATCGGACGGGGCGAC
Source organism: Pseudomonadota bacterium (assembly GCA_022572335.1). Lineage (GTDB taxonomy): Bacteria > Pseudomonadota > Alphaproteobacteria > Rhodospirillales > 2-02-FULL-58-16 > JACZQZ01. The sequence continues at coordinate 2,288 of JACZWD010000165.1, read as the reverse complement.
GCCGGCATCGCCGTCACCGTCGATGGCCGCGCCGTCAGGGTTTCGCCCGAGGGCCTGTTTCTGGTGGGCTTCGGCCGCGACGCGCCGCCCACGGTGGAGGTGCGGGTGCGATACCGGGACGGCGTCACCACGGTGCGCGTCCTTCACGTGGCGCGGCGCACCTACCAGGTCCAGCGCATCGACGGCCTGCCGCCGCGCACGGTCACGCCGACGCCTGAGGACCTGGAGCGCATCCGCCTGGACGGCGCCGCCATCGCGGCGGTGCGCGCCCGGGACTCGAGCCGGGCCGACTTCGCCTCGCGCTTCCAGTGGCCGGTGCGGGGGCGGGTTTCCGGCGTCTTCGGCAGCCAGCGCATCCTCAACGGCAAACCGCGCCACCCCCACGGCGGCGTCGACGTCGTCGCGCCCCCCGGCACCCCCGTGGCGGCGTCCGCCGACGGCGTCGTCGTCCTCGCCCACCCGGACATGTTCCTCACCGGCAGGACGGTGATGATCGATCACGGCCATGGGCTGGCCTCGGTGTACGCCCACATGAGCGAAATCCTGGTCACCCAAGGCCAGAGGGTGGCCAGGGGAACGCCGATCGGACGGGTCGGGGCGTCGGGCCGCGTCACCGGGCCCCACCTCCATTGGGGGGTCAGCCTTTTCGACACCCGTCTGGACCCGGCCCTCCTTGTCGGCCCCATGGCGGAGTGAGGCCTGACCGCCGGCGACTCAGTCGGGCCAGCGGTTGTGCAGCCACAGCCACTGTTCGGGTCTTTCCCGCACCCACCCCTCGATCAGGGCGTTGACCTTGGCCATGACGGCGGCGACGTCGGCCTGGCGGTCGCCGGTCCGGGGCAGATCGATGGGGGGATAGTGGGTGACGCGCAGCCGGCTGCCGTGCAGCCGTTCCACCCGCACCGGCATCACCGGACAGTCGAACTTGAGGGCGAACCGGGCCACGGCCGGGGCGGTCATGGCGTCGCGCCCGAAGAACGGCACCGGGATGCCGTCGTTCAACTTCTGGTCCACCAGCATGCCCAGGTGCTCCCCCTTGCGCATCAACACCAGGGCCCGGCGCGCGCCCTCGGCGCCTTTGGGGATCAGCTCGCCGGCGCCGGGGTGGCGGCGTTGGAACAGCAGTGCCACCAGGGGGTTGTTGGGCGCCCGGTAGAAGACGTGGACGGGCAGCCCGCGGTGGGCGAAACCGAGAGCGCAAATCTCCCAGTTGGCCATGTGGGCGGCGAAGAAGATGCCCGGCCTGCCGTCGTCCCGGAGGGCGTCGACGTGTTCGGCCCCGACCATGTCCACGCCGCCGACTTCGGAAAAGCGCAGCCGGTCCAGGTGCGGGTACTCGCAGACCGTCCGCCCCAGGTTGTCCCACATGCCCAGGATGATGCGCTCGATCTCGGGCGCCGTCTTCTCGGGGAAGGCGCAGGTGAGGTTGCGCCGGGCCCTCTCCGTGATCCCGAGGCGGGGGCCGATGGCGCGGCCGGCCAGGCCGCCCAGGGCCGATGCCGCGTTGAAGGGAAGCAGACGCAGGACGCCGAACGCGGCGTAGGCGACCAGCGCCTCGAAGGGATGGATCAGGCGGCGGCGCCAGGGAACCTCGGTGGTGCTTCTACCGGCCATGGCGCATCAGGCGTTCCAGGATGTCGTCGACGGCCGCTTCGTCTTCCCACGCGACGGTGATGGTCAACACCTCGATGCCGTCCCGCGCCGCCGGGGGAAGGCGGACCATGTCCTTGGCCGTGGTCACCAGCAGCGCGTCCAGGGCGCGCGCGTCCTGGCGCAGACTCTCGACCTCTCCTTCGTCATAAGGGTAATGGTCGGGAAAGACGTGGGCCTGTTCCACCCGGCAGCCGATGTCGCGAAGGGTGGTGAAGAACCTCTCCGGGTTTCCGATGCCGGCAAAGGCGACGACGGATTTGCCCGCCAGCCGCGCCGCCTCGGGGCCGGGCATGATCCTGGCCCGCAGGATGGGAACGGCGGTGGGCGCGTCCCCGCCGACGCGCTCCACGACGCCGGCGCCGTCGGCGCCGATCAGCACCACGGCGTCGGCGCGGGCGAGGCCGGCCTCCACCGGCTCGCGCAAAGGCCCGGCCGGCATGACGCGGCCGTTGCCGAAGCCGTAGGCGCCGTCGACGACCACAAGCGAGACGTCCTTGGCGAGAGACGGGTTCTGGAAGCCATCGTCCATGATGATCGCCCGGGCGCCGCCGGCGATGGCGGCGCGGCAGCCCGCGGGCCGGTCGCGGGCGACCCAGGCGGGGGCACAGCGGGCCAGCAACAGCGCCTCGTCGCCC
>JACZWD010000164.1 GCA_022572335.1 Pseudomonadota bacterium | reverse complement strand
TGTCCCCCCGGCTACGGTATGCGGGGGACGCCCCCGCGGCCCCCGGGGGGACAAGGGGGGTGTCCCCCCGGCTACGGTATGCGGGGGACGCCCCCGCGGCCCCCGGGGGCGCCGGGTGCCGGCGCCGGATGCCGCCCGGACGGCGCAAGATAGTCGTGCCCGGCGGCGCGGCGCAAGCGGTTGCCGCGCCGTCCCGCATTCGCCATCCCGCGACCCGGGACGCGGCCCATGGCTCCACCCATGGGCGGGGCCGTGCAGAGGGAAAAACGGGTGCCTCCATAAACCCCAGAGTCGCCGGAGAGAGGAGTGCCGCCCCGTGGCCGTCTACAATCTGGATCGCCTCACCGTCTTCCTCGTCGAGGACAACAAATTTGTCAGGTTTACCCTTGAAAATGTGCTCCGCCAGTTGCAGTTCCGCGAAATAATGACTGCCGGCAACGGGGCCGAAGCCGTTGAGCACCTGAAGACCGTGCACGAGAACCGGAAGACGAACGGCGGCGCCGGGGTGGATATCGTCCTATCGGATTTGGTGATGGCGCCGGTGAACGGGCTTTTGCTGTTGCGTTGGGTGCGCATCTCCAAGGAGTCCCCCAACCGGTTCGTTCCCTTCATCATGCTGAGCGGCGGCGCCGACGAAGAGCACGTGCATGCGGCCCGCGACCTGGGCGCGACCGAATTCCTGGCCAAGCCGGTTTCCGCCGCAACCGTTTCCCGGTACATTCTGGAGGCGATCGACTATCCGCGGCAGTTCGCCGCCTCCAACAAATATTATGGTCCCGACCGCCGGCGCAGGAACGCTGGCCCCCGGGAGAAGGAGCGGCGGGTGATGACGGAAAAGGACATCACCATCGTCTATTCCGCCGACAAGGTCGTCAAACCCAAGACGGCGACGGACGTGTGGTCCTTCCGCCCGCCCAACGCCCTTAAGGACAAGGTCGGCGGCATGGGCGCCGGCGGCCCCGGCGAGCTGCCCACCGAACTGCTGGAAGAGGCGGAAGAGCAGCTCGAGCGGGCGGCCCTGGACTTTACCGAATGGGCGCGCGACCACCTGGCCAAGCTGTCGGATCTGTGCACCGAGGCCCTGATGCACCCGGAGCGGCGGAATAAACACTTCGAGGAAATCAACCTGCTGGCCCACGAACTGCGCGGCCAGGGCGGCACGTTCGGGTATCCGCTGATCACCGTTTTCGGCAAGATGCTCTACCAAGTGACCCGCGACGGCCGCGGCGAGAACGACGCCGCCGTCGAAATCGTCAAGGCCCACTGCGACACCATGCGGGTGGTGCTGCGCGAAAAGATCGCGGGCGACGGCGGAGAGATCGGACGGACCCTCCACACGTCCCTGCAGGCGGCCATCGAAAAGCACACCCTTGCGGCGTGACGCGGGCCGGCCGGCGGCCGGGATGTTTTTGGTGAACCGTTCGGGCCAGCCCGGATATTTCATGAAAGGAACGGGAATTGCGGCGAGCAATGTTCGTCCAAGGTGGCGTGCGCAGCCTGTAGAAGGCACGGTCCTCCTCGCTGGCGGGCGTCGCCGCCATGACCCGGAACCAGTCGGCCTTGGCCGGGCGGAAGCGGAAAGGCGTGGTCCCGCTCCCGGTCGACAAATTTGCCCGTGGCGGGATTCTAACCGAAAATCACCCCAAAATCCGATAGACTGCCAGGGTCCGGCTCTTCCGGCCTAGGCAGCACGGAGCGTCACGCCGATGTCCGATCCCGATCTTGGCCCCTTGCTCAGGCGCGTCGCCGATGCGCTGGACCGGCTCGCCCCGGAGGCGCCGGAGACGGCCGGGCCCAATTCCGCCGACGCCTTCGTCTGGCACGCCGAGCAGGCGCGCCTGCAGGCGGTGGGCCAGGTCAACTGCATCGAGCTCGCCCTGCTCAGGGGCATCGACCGCCAGCGCGACACGTTGCTGGAAAACACCCGCCGGTTCGCCGCCGGCCTGCCCGCCAACAACGCGCTCCTGTGGGGGGCGCGGGGCATGGGCAAGAGCTCGCTGGTCAAGGCGGTGCACGCGGCCCTGAACGCGGAAAAGCCGGGGTCCCTGGCCCTGGTGGAAATCCACCGCGAAGACATCCCGTCCCTGCCCCGGCTCCTCGACCTGCTGAAAGGCTGGGAACGGCGCTGCGTGCTGTTCTGCGACGACCTGTCCTTTGCCGGCGACGACACCTCGTTCAAGTCCTTGAAAGCGGTGCTGGAAGGCGGAATCGAGGGCCGGCCCGACAACCTGGTGTTCTACGCCACGTCGAACCGCCGCCACCTGATGCCCCGGGACATGATCGACAACGAACGCTCGACCGCCATCAACCCGGCCGAGGCGGTGGAGGAAAAGGTGTCCCTTTCGGACCGCTTCGGGCTGTGGCTGGGCTTCCACGTCTGCGACCAGGAGACCTATTTCGCCATCGTCGAGGGCTACGCCGCCCGTTACCGCCTGGACGTGCCGGCCGACGACCTGCTGGCCCGGGCCGGCGAATGGGCGGTGACCCGGGGCGCCCGCTCGGGCCGGGTGGCCTGGCAGTTCATCCAGGACCTGGCGGGACGCCTGGGCAAACGGCTGGAGTGAACCGGACCGGCGTTTACGGAAACGGGCCAGTCATCGGACCCCTGTCGAACGAGAGGCATCCCGGGCGACCGTGGGGCCGGTCACGAAGGGTCAATACAGGGCCACCGGGTTTCCAGGAGACCCGGTCCCGCCTTTGATCTTCAGGGGAGACCAGACGAACAGGAACTCATAGGCCTTGTCGGCCACCAACCGGGACAAATCCAGGTTTTCCAGGTTCCAGATGCCGCGCTTCGTCATCATTTTGATATGGCACTCGAACGGCTGGTCGGTTTCGCCTCCGAAATCCTTGTCCACCGCTTCCGAGGCCCAGGTATCCGAGCCCCAAAGAATGATTTTCCGTGAGGCCAGATACTCGCAGGCGGACAGGCCGAAGCCCGGCGAACCGGCGTTGAACCGGGCCACCCGTCTGGCCTTCTCGGCGGCGTCGTAGGTATCCCACGCGCTGGGGTGCCAGATGTCGCCGTGGCCGGTATACAGGAACACGCAGTCCCCTTCGACGATGGGGGCGATCCCCTGCCTGCGGACCATCTCCCGGACGTCCCCGGCGGTGACGATCCCGGGGTCCTTCTTAGCGCCTTTTTTAGAGCCTTTCTTAGTGCCTTTCTGGGGAATCGGCAGTCGCCCGCCCCTGAGCGCGACCGCGTCCAGAAGCACGCCGCGGCACACGAAACCGATCTTGGCGACGTGCTCCACGCCGAGCGGGCCCAGGCCATAGGAGCCGATGCCCTTGTCGCTCAAGTACCGCCCGTTGTAGAAAAAAATTCCTTTCGAGGTAATCACTCCAATGTGGCCCGGACCGTCGAACTGGGTGCCGATCTGGCCGATTTCGGTGGCCACATACTCGTCGTTGTACACCAGTTCCTGCTTGCCAAACGGCCCTCCGGTGGGCAGGCCGGGGATGGTCATCCGCCAGCCCCGGGAGCCGAAAGCCGGCGCATCCTGCGCATAGACCTTGCCGAGGGTAGCGACCTTGCCCTGCTTGACCAGCGTAATGGCCTTCAACACCATGGCTGGCGTCGTACGATTGACCGCACCAGCCTTGTCGTCCGGCCCCCATTCGCTGGGTGCCCAGGCGTCCCTGAGCGGCTCGTCGTTGACCGCCAGGGCCTGACCCGACAGGCCGGCCCCCAGGAGTAGCGCGGAGGCCGTCAATACGATCGATACGTATTTCACGACGTCTTCCCCCTTTCTTTTCCAGGTAACCCGAATGTCCCGGATGGTTCCATCCCGTGCGCCCCAACGGTAACACAAAGCGACACTGACGAAGATTCCGGCGCCGGGTCCCCGGGACTTGGTCCGAATTTGGCGGCGGTCGGGCCGGGGACGCCGGCGTGTTTTCGGGCCTGCCGGAGCCCGTCCACTCGACAAGAAAAAAAACGGCGGTCCCCTGAAGGACCGCTGTTTTCCTTTCGGATCAACGCAGCGGAGCGCTCGAGGTTCGTGGTCAGGCGGCGAGTGCTTTCTCCGTATCGGGAGCCGTGTTCCCGGCGCGGCGCTTCTTGGCGTCGAGAAAGCTGAGCGAACCTTGGGAAACGGCCTCGGCAAGCGGCGATGCCTGGCGCTTCCGGGCACCGGAAACCACCGCCGGAATCTGGTCTCGGCCGATGCCGATGTCCTTCAACAAGGAATCCGGCAGGGCCTGGAGACGATGGTTAAGGGCATATCGCTGGTTCCAGCGGATGAACGCCTTGACCATCCGTTTCAGAGCGCCGGCGAGGAAATCGCTGCGCAGCTGGCGGGCCCTGCGTATGGCGGCCTCGATGGCTTTGTGGTCGACGGGGGCGGGTGGCGCATAACGGTGGGGTCTCATGGGTAATCTCCTGTTCGTTAGCCGGTGCCATGTGTTCCAAGTTCTGCGCCCACCTATAATCTAGTGCCTATAATTTTATAATATGTATATTTATACTAACTTTAATGAAATAAATTCATATATAAAATCCGGCTTGGGAAAGGTGGTGTAGTGTGGACAACCAAGGTGAGATGGCCGTCTTTGTGCGCGTGGTGGAAGCGGAAAACTTCTCTGCCGCGGCCCGCGCACTTAACCTGACTCCCTCGGCGGTGAGCAAGCTCATCGGCCGATTGGAGGAGCGGCTCGGCGCCCGGCTCCTCAACCGCACGACCAGACGCGTGAGTCTGACCGAGGAAGGCCGCACTTTCTATCAACGCTGCACGCCGATCCTGGCGGCCATCGACGAGGCGGAGCGGGCGGTGACGGAACTCCACGGGGAACCCCGGGGCTTGCTCAAGGTGAACGCCTCCACCGCCTTCGCCCAATACCACATCGGACCGCTGATCCCCGACTTCCTCGCCCGATATCCGGACCTGCGGATCCAGCTCACCCTCTCCGAAAGCATCGTCAATCTGGTGGAAGAGGAAGTGGACGTGGCGATCCGTATCGCACAACTACCCGACAGCTCCCTCATCGCCCGCAAGCTGGGCTCCGCCCGCCGCATGGTGGTCGCGTCGCCGGCTTATCTAGAGAGGCACGGGGTGCCGCGCACACCCGGCGACCTCAAGGATCACAACTGCCTCAGGCTGAGCGCGGCGACACACTTTAACCAATGGGAATTCAAGGGACCGGACGGGCCCCGCCGTATCGAGGTCGGGGGCAACTTCGAGGTAAACATCGCCACCGCCCTCCACAACGCGGCCCTCGTCGGCCTTGGCCTGATCCGGGCGGCCGATTTCGTTGTCGCCGCGGACGTGCAGTCAGGACGATTGGTGGCGGTGCTGGCCGATTACGAAACACACACCGAGACCAACATCTACGCCGTCTATCCCCATAACCGGCATCTCTCACCCAGGGTCAGGGCTTTCGTGGACATGCTGGTGGATGCCTTTCTGCCGGTTCCCCCTTGGGAACGGACAGAACCGTGAGACGCCGATCCGCACCCAGTGACCCGACCCCCGGCAATCGGTCCGGTCCGATTGTTCATCAGAATCCTGGCGGAGAGACGATCCGGCCTGGGCCGGTAGATGTCGAGGCCAGTCGATAAGCGGCGCGGAAACGGAGATCGGCCCCGTTCGGCGGCTTTCCAAGGCTTTCGGACGGCGTCGCGCACGCTTCGCGATGCCCCGCATCGCCACGGCGCACGCTTAGGGCCGAAAACCTTGGTAAGCCGGCTCGTCGGGTCATGATCAGCGTCCCTTGGTATTAGGCGATGGTGTAGATGACGCCCAGGGATGCCAGGCTCAAAAGCCCCGAAACCAGCAACGGGACCTCGATCGCCGGGACCAGTGCGGGGACCCTGCCGGAAGACGCCAACAGGGCGGTCGCGACCAAAAAGATCCCGGTCAGGGCGAGGTCCGGCG
>JACZWD010000007.1 GCA_022572335.1 Pseudomonadota bacterium | reverse complement strand
ATCGTCAAAACTTTTCGACGCCCTCCGACGGGCCGCATACGCGACCGGAACGGCGGCTTACCAAGGCTTTCGGACGGCGTCGCGCACGCTTCGCGATGCCCCGCATCGCCACAGCGCACGCTCCTAGCCGAAAACCTTGGTAAGCCGGCTCGTCGGGTCATGATCAGCGTCCCTTGGTATCAGGCTTTATTTGGGATGGAAACACCCGCGGTGGCGGACACACCGGACCACCCCCGTACGCCCCGCCGGCCCGGCCCGCAACGGCGCGCGGATCAGTCGCGCGCGCCGGAAAGAATATCCGCTGCAATGGTTTGCACGGCGGGGCTTCCCTCGGGGCTATCGGAAAGGCCGGCGGTTTTGTCCTTGACCATGGCCTCGACCTCCCCGGTTTCCACGGGATTGGCTTTCAGAATGACCGCGAGTATCGCCTCCACGGCAAGGACGTGGGCCGCCAGGCTCTCCGTTTCCTCCAGGCGCTGGGTCGCGGTTTTGCCAAGGGTCTGGAGATCCTCGGCAATGGCCCTAAGGTTTTTCTCCAGATCCTTGATTTGCTGAAAGAAACCCGTGCCCTCCAGGTGTTTGAGAAACACCTGCGACGTGTCGACCGGGTTTTTCTCGTCTTCACCCGACATCTTGGTCCCCAGAAACATCTTCACGGCGGCACGGGAAAGCATAACGCGCCCGCCCGAGCCTGTCATGCCCAAGTGGGACGCCGGACCCGCGGTCTCCGGCGTCCGGGCGGCGGCAACGGCCCGGGTTGAAACGGGCCGGCGTTCCTATACAATAGGCCCAGCCATCGCCGCGGAACCCGATATCCACCCCGGTGCGGCCGTAGACGGAGGATTGTCCCATGAACGCCATGTGGTTCGGTATGGCCGCTGCCGTGGTCATCGCCATCGTCGTCGGCGTTGTTCTTGGCGTCGTCGAAATCTCCAGCGCCGAGCATTTCTCTTCCGCCGCCGCGCGTCTGTGAGGGCCCGCCGGGCGCTGCCCGCGTTGGGGCGAACGGTCGGCTGAAGACACCCGAGCGGCGTGACGTCCGGGCGACGTCGTTGCCCGCCGCCTCCCGTCAATCCTTGTGCCCCGTCTCGCTCAGCAGTTCGGCGAACGCCGCGACCTCGTCGCGGACGCTGGCTGCGGCCTTCGCCTCCATGTCCCGGTAACGGCGCAGAACGTCCAGACCCATGGGCGTGACCGTGGTGCCGCCGCCGCCGCGCCCGCCGGTGGCCTTGGTCACCAGATCCCCGTGAAAACACCGGTTCATGGTGTCCACCAGCAGCCATGCCCGACGGTAGGACATGCCCATGGTCCGCGCCGCGGCCGAAATCGACCCGGTCTCGGCGATGGTCTCGAGCAGGTCCACCTTGCCGGGACCAAGGGCGGTGGCGGCGCCGATGAGGATGCGGAGGCGGGGCCCCGGTTTCTTGGAGGTTTCCATGACCATCGCCATCAAACCGGCGATGACGGGGATATGTCAACGCCGTCGTCGGGCCCTGTCGGCATTCCAGGCCGGCTTCGGGTGCAGGCAGTCCGTGCACCATTAAGCGCGGCTCAGTCCACGGGTCGTACGTCGAAGGAGATGCTGATACGCTTTCCCGCGCCCTCGAATGGCACGGTCCGGTGGTAGAAGTAGGAAGGAAACAACACCATCAGCCCTTCCTCGGGCTGAAACGCCCGTACCTCGGGCTCCACCCTGCAGTGGAAGTGCGACGAGGGGCGACCGAATTCGATCCAACCGGCCTGCCCTTGTGCGGGGGTTTTGACGATATCCGGCAATTCAACGTAGTAGACGCCACTCAGCCACGCGGTCGGGTGGATATGGGGTAGTTGATGCCCTTGCGATTCCAGCACAATGCTCCAGGCGGTCAGCCACAAACCCTGCGGTCGGTTGGCGAGAAACGGATGCGCCGGGTCCGCCGGCAGCGAGTGCAAGTAGTCTTCGGCCGCCCCGCGTATCATCCCTTCCAAGACCGCGACCGGCCCTTTCGGCTCAACCAGGAGCTCGCCCGAGTGCTTTCCCAAACGGGTTGCGTGACTGGCGGGTGCGAAAACCAGGGTCGGGTGGGCGCAGACGTGGCGCGCCAGCGCCGCGTTGAAGTCGGCCACGCTGGCAAATCCAGCCGGGGCCGTAAAGCGCACGGGCCGGATGAAGCGATCGAAGTCGACTAGGAAGCGTACCGCATCCCGCTGGCCGAGTTCGTCGAGGGCGATGGCCTTGAAGGCAAGCACGCCGCTGTTGCAGGGATGGACCTTGAGATACGCGTCGCACACGTCCACCGCCGCCTGCGGATCGCCCTGTTCCAACAGGACATCGCCGAGGTTGGCATGGGCCGGGGCATGGTCCGGCTCGATGGCGATGGCGCGCCGGTAGGCGGCCTCGGCCTCATCGAGCCTGCCCAATTCCTTCAGCGCGTATCCGAGGTTGACTTGCGCTTCGGTATAGTCCGGTTTGATGTCGAGAGCCCTGTGGTAGGCCGCGATGGCTTCATCGAACCTCCCCCGGTCCTGCAAAACGATGCCGTGGTTGTAGTGGGCCTCGGCGTGGTCAGGCTTGATTTCAAGCGCGCGACCGTAGGCGGCCTCAGCCTCATCGAACTTCCCCAGTTCCCGTAGCACGCTGCCAAGATTGTTGTGCGCGTCGGCGTGGTCAGGCCTGATTTTAAGCGCACGACCGTAGGCGCCCACGGCTTCATCGAGCTTGCCCAACGCTTTCAGCACGTTGCCGAGGTTGACGTGCGCCTCCGCAAAGCCCGGGTTGATTTCAAGGGCACAACCGTAGGCGGCCACGGCTTCATTGAACCTGGCCGACGCTTCCAGCACGATGCCGAGGTTGTAGTGGGCGTCGGCGTGGTCGGGCTTGATTTCAAGGGCGCGCCGGTAGGCGGCCTCGGCCTCATCGAACCTGCCCAACGCTTTCAGCACGTTGCCCAGGTTGTTGTGCCCATCGACGAAGTCAGGCCTACGAGCCACCGCCCCTTGCAGCAACTTGAGCCCTTGGTTGACGTCGCCGGACTGGAAAGCGGCTACGCCGCCTAGATTGAGGGCATCCGTGTGGTCTGGTTGGGCGGCGAGGATTTGCCGGTACAACCGCAGCGCTTCCTGTGGGCAGCCGGCTTGGAGGAATGTGTGCGCCTGCCGTAGAACCGCGGGGCTGGATATGTGTGCACCAGCCGCGCCTGCGGGCACCCCGCTCTCGGCTACGTATGAGGGCAAAGCCCGCCTTCCACCCGTTGGTGCGCAACGGGTTTTGGTTCGACGGGTCTTTTTCTGCGCCTTGTGGCGTCGCTTATTACGCTTCACGGTTCACCCCACGCCAGGCGCAATTCGATGTCGACCAATCGTTGTGTGCCGGCGCGACCCGAAAAGCGAACACATCGCCGCCGCGCAATGGACACCCGGCAGGTGGCTCAATGGAGCTTCGGGGCGCCGGCGGGGCCCTGCGACAGCAATTGATCACGCGCCATCTCAAAAGCCTGTGTTTCGATGCGCCCGAACAGCTTGCCGATGGTCCCCACCGGCTTGTAGAAGTTGGCGCTGTCCGCCTCTTCCAGATCCTCGAAAAAGCGCTCGGCCCAAGGCGCCATATGGGCGTCGAAGAAAGCCTGCTGGCTGGCCAAGTCGGCAGGCTCGCCGAAGGCGCCGGTAATCAGCCCGTACATCATTTCACACAGGGCCGCGATGTGGTCCTCAGGCTCTGAAACATCGTCGGTTTTGACGATGCCGAGCTCGGACATCGCAATGCGCAACTTGGCAAGGGGCTTTTCGTAAACGAAACCGGTCAAATAATAGGAGGCGTAAGGGGTCAGTTCCGCTTCGCCCACGCCGATGAAGAGATCGTGATACTCGTCCTTGAGGCTCTCAGGTGTGCTCTTCCGGGCGACAGCGGCGAGCGCGGCCATCGCTTGGCCCATCTCGCTGTCGTCAAGCCGCGACTCGGCAAGACCGGTCAGGGTCGCCGCATCAGGTGGCCCCCGAAGAAGCGCCGCCAACAACGCATAAGTGTTGGCCCGCAGCATATCCTCCGCCGCGACCTCGGTTACCGTATGGTCCTGATTTTCCCCGTTGCCAGCAGGCACGTTCACTCCCCTTTTTTTGCGACTTTCGGCCATGGTTTCAGCTCCTTGACCCTTTTGATCACGGCCTAGATTGAGCAATTTCGACAAAGAGTCAAATCAACACTCCGCCATCACAGCGCGCGTTCGCCTAGCCCCACAGGGGCTGGAAGCCGGCCGCAAGGCCTTGATCAGCCGGTCTCGGCGTCGTCATCGGCCTCCGCTACAGGAATCCCCTCGCCTGCTTCGGCGGCGATCCTCTTACTTCAGACGCGACCCGGGTCCGAGGAATCGTGCGTCAGTGCGCGCCATGACCCTTCTTCACGCTCGGCGCCCGCGGCCCTCCCTTTCTCTTGCGCGGATCCCAGCGCTCGCGTTTGCGTTTGTAGCGCGGTTCGTCGACATGATACTTGACGACGAAATCGTCCACCCATGCCGCCACCACATCGGGCATCGGCACCGCTTCGACAAGGTCCTCGTCGCCGTCGAGGTAGTTTTGCGCCTCGAACGGGCAGACCGTGGCCAAGAACGGAACGATGCCGGCCTCCACCTCATCTTCGTAGCGCAGCACGATGTAGACCGTCGGCCGCTGGCTCGTCAAGTTTAGACGGTAGCCTTCGGTTTCCTTGTGATGGAGTTTGAGATCGAGGGTCCCGGCATGGTACTGCACCCAACCATCGCCCTCGCGCAAGAGTCGCCACTCCTCGCTTCTTTGCGCCCCCGGGAGCACCGCCACCGCGCACCAGGCATACTCCTGCCAGGGGTTGTCGATCTTGCGGCGTTCCAGGATCACGCCGACGGGCATGGTGTCCGCGGATTTGGTCATTGGGTGGCCCCCTTGCGCCGCGCCTGGCGGGGTTCCTCGGCGATGGCCGCGGGGCCGCCGTCGAACCCCATGCGCCCCTCGCCCCCAGGGGCGATGAAACGCCAGCCCCTGGCGCGGCCGGTCAAGGGGAGGCCGGCCCGGCGCGCCAGCTCCACTCCCCAGGCGGTGGTGAGGGCCCTGGCCTGGTCCACGCCCTCGAGGCGCCGCGTAAGCCGACAATCCCCCGCATCGGGCCTGAAGAGAAACTCTTTAAGCCTAGCCATCGTTTCCCCTTTCAGACCAAACTATGGCTTGCCAGACGCCTCGACACAAGGATCGGCGGAAATCCCTGGACGACCGCCCAAATCCCTTCCGCGAAATTATGCATGTTACATTTTATTCGATAAGACCAGCGCGCCGCCTTGACAGGCGCGCGGATAATTCGGGTCGTCGGCGACGGCCCCGCCGCCGGACTTGAAGCGGGGCGACGCGGCCACTGGGAACGGGTCGGGGACCACTGCCTCAGAAATTGGCCGTGAAGCGCATCTCGTTGCCGGCGGGGCCGCCGCCGAACTGGTCGGCGAAGCGCTGCATTTCCAGGCACATCTCGATGTAGGGCTCCTCGTAGTCGAAGCTGTAGGCGTCGGCCATGGTCTTGAGGGTGCGCAGCTCCTTGGCGGTCAGCACCAGCACGGTCTCGTCCTCGCCGTCCGCCTCCTCAAGCCGGCCGAGCTGGAAAAACTCGACGATGTCGGCGAGCTCGTAGTCTCCGCCCTGGTAAAGATGCACCAGGGTCTCCCGGCCGCGGCCGTCGAGGGCGTAGACGCCCGGATTGTGTCGTGCCTCGACCTGCTCCTTCACGGCGCAGCGTTCCACTTGCGGCTTATGAGTGGCCCGGAGGTTAGCATTCGTCGGCGTTGGTTGTCACCTGACGAGGGGTTCCCACGCCCGACCGCATTCAACCGCATTCGTAAGCCAATGAATCGCCGCCGCGGGGGCGGCGGCGGCAAAGTGCGCGCAAGGACCAGCGCCGACAGGCTTCGCTTGGCAGATCGCTTATTCCGCGTGTCGTTCATCAACGCCGCCGGGGTCTGCAACCGCCGCAACCAAGCAGGTGAACATCATCGACCTTCCTTGAACAGTGCATCACGTAGATCAATCCGGCGGACGGTCCCCTCGCAGTCCAGGAGGAGCGAGCCGTCGTCGTCGATTCCGACGAATTTTCCGGCCACCCGCTCGCCCTCTACGTCAATGTCGATTGTTTTGCCTTGAGCGGGCGCATGGTGAAGCCACATGGTGCGAACCGGTTCGAAGCCGTCATCCTGCCAACGGTTGACCCAGGCCAAGAAATGTCGGGCAAAGGTTTCCAACAGGCTCGCCGGAGTGAGGTCCACGCAGCCTTCCTCGCGAAGCGTGGTAACCCGGGGCTCGGCGTCCGAACCGCCCGCCGGCTGTGCGGTCACGGCAACCGTTGCAAAGACAACCAGCCAGTCGGGAACCAACCCGGCCGCGGCCCCTTTCGGCAGTTCAAGTCCGATCGCCGCGACGCCACCGCCATTGGCCTCGATCCGGTTCGGCCAAGTATAGGTCACCTCCGTCATCGGGGGCACGACGACGCCCATGGCCTCCCTCAGCCCCACCATAGCGACGTAAGTGACCAGCGCGGCCCGCTCGAGCACCTCGTCCGGGTGCAGGATTACCGCACAGTCCAGCCGGTCATCCCGGGCAACCCAAAGAAGGGTGCCGTCATCCGCCCCCTCCACGGCCATCCGCCGGGCCTCCGAACCCAACTCAACGTCCGAGACGAGGGTGACCAGATGATAGATAGGCGGAATTCGGGGGCGCTGGGTCATGAACCGTTAACGACCGCCCTACGGACTCCCCGGCCCTACCGCCATACGAAGCCCCAGCTCAATGTGTCGGGGGAATTGAGGTTGGGTATGAAGGATGGCGCCGGGTTGGGGTCATAACCACTGGCGCGATGGCGAAAACCGGAAACGAGTTTCCCCGTGTCGGCATCGACGATCAGGGTGTTGACCTGAAAGGCGGTGTTGAAATCGCCCCCTGGATTCATGATCGTGACCACATAGACCCGGCGGCTGTCGGCTTGTCCGGACCGAGTCCGCAGGACCTGACGCTAAACACCTTGGTTATTTTCGCGCTGACCTGATCCGCGCTCATCGCCGCAACGATGGGCAGAGGCATAACCAGCATCGCCCCCAACAGCCCCCCGGCGAGCAGGAGGCCGGCAACTTTGCGCTCACTCACCACCGCCCCGTTGTTGCGCCGGGGATTGCGGCTCCAGCCGCACCTCGGCGACCCACAGACTGTGGTGTTCGTGCGCCCAGTTCTCGTCGACCTGGCCCGTGTACATGGCGTCGAAGGCCCCCTCCATGCCAAGCGTACCGATATAAATATGGGCGATGATGACGACGATCATGATCAGCGCCAGGACGGCGTGCCACAACTGCGTCAGCTGGCTTTCCTGCAGGGCCGTCAACTGGGTCGGCAGGTCGAAACCCAACAGGTTGAGCAAGGCGAAGGTCCCGGAAAAGGGCTTCAGATCGAAGAAAAACATGAGGCTTAGCCCGGTATAGGTAATCGAGATGCCGCCCAGGATGACGATCCAGAAGATCACCTTCTGGCCGAAATTGAATTTCCTCGCCGGGGGGTGCACACCCTTGACAAACATGCCGCCGCCTTGTGCGACCCAGGTGACGTCCTCACGGCTGGGCAGGTTGTCCCTGACCCACAGGACCAGCATCATGGCAATGCCGATCATGAAGGCGAAGGCGATGTAATTGTGGGCGAGCTTTCCCCAATAGGTGAGCGCGGCGAACGCGTTCTGGCCGATAATCGGCATCAGGACGTATTTTCCGTAAAGGACGTTGAGCCCGGTCAGGGCGAGCACGATGAAGGACGACGC
Source organism: Pseudomonadota bacterium (assembly GCA_022572335.1). GTDB lineage: Bacteria > Pseudomonadota > Alphaproteobacteria > Rhodospirillales > 2-02-FULL-58-16 > JACZQZ01. The sequence continues at coordinate 15,509 of JACZWD010000007.1, read as the reverse complement.
GGTCAGCCAATGGGTGAAACGCTCGAGGGTGTTGAAACGTTCAATGGTTCGCCCCGAGAGCCCCGCATCGACACGGATACGGCCGCGCACGGCGAAAAAGACAGCCAGAATCACGATCGTGGCCAGCAACAGCCAGCCGCCATAGACAGACAGTGGTCCGTTGCGGACGGCGCGCCAGTTGTCTCCCTCGGACTGGATCGCCACCCCCTTCTGCTTGTCGGCGAACGAGACCTTACCTTGGAATCCCCTGCGCAGGGTGCGCCAGAGGTCAGAGTCGCTGGTGCTGCCCAAGGTACTGCCTGGCGGTTTGCCCTCCACCTGGGCCGCCGCCGGGTTGTCCACGATCAGGGCGCCGGTCAGGTTGGCGGCGCCGGCCCAGAAGGCCAGCAAAAGCAAAAAAGCGGCAGCGCGAAAAACTCGCCTCAACCAGAGTCCCATGATCTCCCCCGCTCAATCAGTTTAATCCTGCCGTCCAGTTTAATCCTGCCGTCGCGCACGCTGGCGCAGAACACCCTCCGGCGGCGGCGCCGAACTAACGTAACTTCCGCCGGCGGAACCGGCGCGTTCGTTCTGGCGTTGAATCTCTGCGCTTAAGGCGCGGAGCGTACCCTCGGAAACCGCCGTATGGGGTTTACCCAGGTAATTGCCTTTCTGGTAAAGGAGCACTCGATCCTGCTCGTTTTCCCGGCAGGCGCCGAGCAACACGCCGGCAGCCACCACGCAACCGAGCATGACTATGCAATTTCCCGGTCTCATGACCCAATCCCCATTAGCACATTTTTCTTTCCTGCGTCAGCCAGACCCCCGCTTGACGCTCCTCCACTATAGAGTCACGCAATCTGTTGATTCAAGCGCAAAGAGGGGGCGGCATAAACCTAAGCCGCCCCCTCGAAACCTACCGACTTGGGCAAGGGGTTTAGCTTCCGGCCTTGTGCTGGTAAGCCGTACCCCAACCCCACGCGCCCGAACCGAATCCGCGGGCGACCACGCGCTCGCGGTAAATGTCGGCCACGATGGTGCCGTCGCCGGCGAGAAGCGCCCTGGTCGAGCACATCTCCGCGCACAGCGGCAGCTTGCCCTCGGCGATGCGATTACGTCCGTACTTCTTGAACTCGGCGGACGAGTGGTCCTCCTCCGGACCACCGTGACAGAAGGTGCACTTGTCCATCTTGCCGCGGCTGCCGTAATTGCCCGCCTGCGGGAACTGAGGCGCCCCGAAGGGACAGGCGTAGAAGCAGTAACCGCAACCGATGCACAGGTCCTTGGAGTGCAGGACCGTGCCCACTTCGGTCTGGTAGATGCAGTCCACCGGACAGACCGCGATGCACGGCGCGTCCGAGCAGTGCATGCAGGCGACCGAAATCGACCGCTCGCCGGGTAAACCGTCGTTGATGGTGATCACCCGACGACGGGTGATCCCCCACGGCACTTCGTGCTCGTTCTTGCACGCCACGACGCAGGCGTTGCATTCGATGCAGCGCTCGGCGTCACATAGGAACTTCATTCTTGCCATGACATCTCCTCCTTACGCTGCACTGATTTTGCAGAGGCTGGCCTTGGTCTCCTGCATCTGGGTGACCGAGTCATAGCCGTAGGTGAACACGGTATTGGCCGATTCGCCAAGGATGTAGGGATCGGTGCCCTTCGGGTACCTGTCCCTCAGGCTCTTACCCATCCAGTAGCCACCGAAGCTCAACGGCAGCCAGACGACGCCGCGGCCCACACGTTCGGTGACCATGGCCTTGACCTTGATGCGGCCTCCCTCCGGACCCTCAACCCACATGTCGCGGCCGTTGCGGATGCCCGCATTGTTGGCGTCAAACGTGTTGAGTTCGCAGTACATATCCTGCATGAGTTCGGCGAGCCACGGGTTGGACCGGGTCAAGTCGCCGCCGCCCTCGTACTCCGTCACGCGGCCGGACGTCATGATAATCGGAAACTCCTTGGAGAAGTCCTTGACCTGGATCGACCGGTAGTAGGTCGGTGTACGATAGCGCCGGGTATCCGGATAGGTCGGATAGTCGGCCACCAGATCCCGCCTGGGCGTGTACAACGGCTCGCGATGGATCGGCACCGGATCCGGGAAGTTCCACACCACGCACCGCGCCTTGGCGTTGCCGAAGGGCGCACAACCATGCTTGATGGCGACCCGCTGGATACCGCCCGAGAGGTCGGTCTTCCAGTTGGTCTTGTCGCCGGCGATCTTCTTGATGACCGCCAGCTCTTTCGCGGTCAGGTCCTTGTCCCAACCAAGTTTCTTGAGCATGGCCATGGTGAACTGCGGATAGCCGTCCTTGATCTCCGAACCCACCGGGTACGATCCCTCGGCCAGCAGGTTGACGCCTTTGCGCTCCACACCGAACCGGGCGCGGAAGCAAAGCCCGCCCTCGGCCACCGGAATGGAGGTGTCGTAAAGGATCTGGGTCCCCGGGTGTTTCATCTCGGGTGTGCCCCAGCACGGCCACGGCAGACCGTAGAATTCGCCGTCGGCCGGACCGCCTTTCGCCCTCAACGTGGTCTTGTCGAAGGTGTGCTGGACCTTCATGTGCATCTTCAGCCGCTCGGGCGACTGGCCGGTGTAGCCGATGGTCCACATGCCGCGGTTGAACTCCCGCGTCAGGTCCTCGATCAGAGGCTCTTCCCCGTTCACCTTGATGTGCTTGAACAGCTCCTTGGCGAACCCGAACTTCTTGGCGAACTTGTACATAATGACGTGATCCGGCAGGGACTCGAAGATCGGGTCCGTCACCTTGTCACGCCACTGCAAGTTCCGGTTCGAAGACGTCACCGAACCGTATTGCTCCCACGCCGTGGAGGCCGGCAACAAGTAGACGCCGTCCGTGCGGTCGTGCAACACCGCCTGCAGGCCCGGAACCGGATCGATGGTGACCAGAAGATCCACCTTCTCCATCGCCTTCTTCAATTCCGGCAGGCGAGCCTGGGAGTTGGGCGAGTGGCCCCAATACATCATCGCCTTGATATTGTCGGGCTGATCCAGCTTGTCCTTCGGAATCAGCACGCCGTCGAACCAACGCGAAACCGGCATTCCCGCCGACTGCATCAGCTTCTTCGACGCGAAGCGCTTGAGAAGATAGTCGTAAGGAACATCCCACACCCGCGCCCAGTGCTTCCACGACCCGGTCTTCAGGCCGTAATACCCTGGCAGTGAATGCGAGAGCACGCACATGTCGGTGGCGCCCTGGACGTTGTCGTGGCCGCGGAAGATGTTACATCCGCCGCCGGCAACGCCCATGTTGCCCAACGCCAGCTGCAAGATGCAGAGGGCCCGGGTCTGGTTGGTGCCGATGGTGTGCTGGGTGATGCCCATGGCCCAGATCACACACCCCGGACGGTTGTTGGCCATCAGCCGCGCGACCCGCTTGAGCTGTGCACCGGGAACGCCGCTGACACGCTCAACCTCCTCCGGGTTCCACTTTTTGACCTCTTCCCTGATCTGGTCCATTCCCCAGGCACGTTGGCGGATGTATTCCTTGTCCTCCCAATTGTTCTCGAAGATATGCCAGAGAGTGCCCCAGATCACGGCCATGTCGGTCCCGGACCGCAAGCGGACATACTCATCGGCATGGGCGGCCGTGCGGGTGAACCGCGGGTCGATGACGATCAGCGGCGCGTTGTTCCGCTCCTTGGCCCTGAGGATGTGTTGGCATGCCACAGGGTGACCTTCCGCCGCGTTACTGCCGATTAGGAAAATCGCACGCGAGTTGCGGATGTCCGGCATGCTGTTGGTCATCGCGCCATAGCCCCAGGTGTTGGCCACGCCGGCGACCGTGGTCGAGTGGCAGATGCGCGCCTGGTGATCGACGTTGTTGGTGCCCCAGAACGCGGCGAACTTGCGGAACAGGTATGCGTTCTCGTTGCTAACCTTGGCCGAGCCGAGCCAATACACCGAATCGGGACCCGACGTCTTGCGGATTTCGAGTAACTTGTCGCCGATCTCGTTGATGGCCTCGTCCCAGCTGATCCGCTTCCACTTGCCGCCGACGAGTTTCGTCGGGTACCTCAGCCGCCGGGCGCCATGGGTATCGTCGCGGACCGAGGCTCCCTTCGCGCAGTGGGTCCCATTGTTTAACGGGCTGTCGAACCCAGGTTCCTGTCCGATCCAGATGCCGCCTTGGACCTCCGCGAGCACGGTACAACCGACGGCACAGTGGGTGCAGACCGATTTCACGATCTTGACGCCCGTCATGTGTACCGCCGCCTCGGCCTTTTTGACCATGGCGAGGTTCATCGTCGAAACCGCGGCAATACCGCCCGCGACAAGCCCAGAGCGTTTCAGGAAGGCACGGCGGTCCAACACACTGCCGACAACGCCGGCCAGCGCTTTGGACAAACGGGGGCCTCTCGCTACCCCGTTGCTCATTTTGGTGAGCATCAGTCTCTCCTCTCCTGATTGACTAGTTAAAACCGTGCCAGTTCGTAATACTTCAGCACGTGCTCCGTTTCCCGATAGCTGGCGTTCTTCTTGCCCGCCTCGGGCATGGCAGCCTCCGCCGGGACGCCCGACAGGACCGCCGCGGCGCCGACGGCGCCGGTTGTCAGTCCTGCGGTTTTGAGAAACTCCCGGCGGGGAATCGCCTTCGGTTTTTTGGTGTCACTCATGAGTTGCTCCCCTGTTGATAATCCGGATTATTCCTTGGTCGCTACGTTAATCGGCGACGGTAAATATGTCGTCCACAAATTTTATGGGGACAAATCAGCGCCGGACCGTTTAATTCCTTTCAAATCCGTCCTCTTTTGTCCTCCGCCCTCTCCGTCCCTCCTCCGTTTCCGCCGCAGCCCTCGAACCGTGACCCGGCGTCACGCCCCCATGGCGAACGCCTCCGCCTCGATCGCCATGAACACCCGGCCGACGGTTCCCACCGGCATGTACAGGATGGTGGACTTGGAGGCTTCCAGATCCTCGAAAAAGCGCGTCGCCCACGGGCGGATGTGGGCATCGAAAAAGTCCTTTTGGGTCGCCACGTCGGCGGGCGCGCCGAACGCGCCGGTGATGAGACCGTGCATCATCTCGCAGAGGACGCCGATATGGTCCTCCGGCTCCTTGAATTCCTCGGCGGCGGCAATGCCCAGCCGCGCCATATCGCCGCGCAGCTTGGCCAACGGCTTCTCCATGAGGAACCCGGCGAGATAATACGACGCATTCGGCGTGAATTCGCCGTGGGCCATGCCGATGAAGAGGGTGTTGTATTCCTCCTCCGCCGCCTCGACCGACGTCTTGGCGGCGACCGCGGCCAGCGTGCCAAGCGCGCGCCCCATTTCGGTTTCGTCCCCTTCCAGGGCGCGTACGGACTCGAGGGTCGCCGCCGCTGGCGGCGCCGTCAGAAGGTGGGCAAGGATGGCATAGAGACGGGCGCGCAGGACGTCCTCTTCCGGAACGTCGAACCCGCTGGCAAGATTGGTCTCTGACCTTTGCGACGTCATTATTTTTTTGCCGCGTGTCCCGCGGCTTTTCCTCCCCAAGGCACCCTCCGCCCGCAGTTTGCATCCACAGCAAAACGGAATGATGGCCCGCTGCGAAGCAGTACAATGGTTTTCCGGGGCGAAGTCAACGTTCGAATCGTCAGGACAGCAGGTAGGGTTACACCGGACACATGTCGAAAATACCAATAATTACATGCGTTATTTCTTAATTACCGTTTTCTTGTTTACTGCCACCGGGCCGCCGGCATGGCGCCTGATCTGGGCCCCACCCCGGCGAATACTCCGGCGCGGCGGCCGCCGGATCACCGGAGGTCGCGGGGACGCCCCCCAATATCCAATGGCGGGGGGACACCCCCGGGTAACTTCCCCGGGGGCTCCAGAAATTGGCCGTGAAGCGCACCTCGCCGTCCCCCTGGCCGCCGACGAGGTGGTCGGCGAAGCGGGCCATCTCCAGGCACATCTCGATGAACTCCTCGTCATAGTCGAAGCTGTAGGCATCGGCCATGGTCCTGAGGGTGCTCGCCTCCTTGGCGGTCAACACAAGCACGGTTTCGTTCCCGCGCCCGCTCTCCTCGAGGCGGCCCAGATCGAACAGGTGGACCACGTCGGAAAGCGTGTAGGGCCCGCCCTGGTACGGATGAACCTGTTGCTCCCGGCCGTCGGGGTCGACGCCGTAGACGCCGGGACTGCGCTGTTCCCCGGCGGCTCCGTGATGGGCACGGATGACACCATGGGCCCCGGTTCTCCGCCACCGCCCGGCGCCGGCCGCGAAACCATTTGGGCGCTCCCCCACCCGGGTGGTAGAAGGCATTGGCCGGGGGCGCAGCGCACAAGGGAATCCGCCGAGGAAAATGAGCAAGGTCGATGACGCCATCGGGGTTTGCCGCCGGTCCGCCGAGATGCGGCCCGAGACCGCCGACGACCACGACACCCTGGGCACCGCGCTCAAGGAACTGGGGAAGCTCGACCAGGCCCTGGCCGCCTACCGGCGGGCCCTTGAGATCGAGCCCGGGCATGCCGGCGCCCACAACAATCTGGGTCACGTGCTGCAGAAACTTGGCCGGTTCGAAGCGGCGGTCGCCGCCCACCGGCGGGCCATCGCGATCCGCCCGCGATTCGCCAAGGCCCATTCCTTCCTCGGCCTCGCGCTCTCGGCCCTGGGCCGGCCCGGCGCGGCCATCGACGCCCACCGGCGCGCCGCCGCGATCAAGCCCGATTACGCGAGGGCCCATTACAACCTCGGGAAACTCTTGCTGGAACAGGGCGATCCGGCTGCCGCGGTGCGGGTGTGCGACGCCTATCTCGAGGCCCATCCCGGGCATATCCGCGTGCTCGCCTTCAAGGCCGTGGCGCTGGACGAAATGGGGGAACGCGAATCGGCGCGCACCCTGGTCGACTTCGACCGCTTCATCCGGGCGACGCGCCCCGCGGCTCCGGCCGGGTTCCGCGGCATGGCCGATTTCAACGCGGCCCTGGCAAACCACGTTCGCCGGCACCCGACGCTGGTGTACGCGCCGACCAGCCGGGCCACCCGCACGGGCAAACATACGGCCGAACTTCTGGGCGGACCGCAGGGCCCGGCCGCGCCCCTGGAAGGGATGATCCGGAGCGCCGTCGAAGATTATATGGAGTCGTTGCCGGCGCAGTCGTCCCATCCCTTTATCGCCACCCGGCCGAGGCGCTGGGGGCTGACCGCGTGGGCGGTTGTCCTGGAAACGCAAGGCTATCAAACCGCCCATATTCACCCGGACGGGTGGTTGAGCGGCGTCTATTACGTCAAGATACCGACCGCCATCGGCACCCCCGGACAAGGCCAGGCCGGCTGGATCGAGTTCGGGCGGCCGAGGGCGCATTACCACTGCACCCGGGAACCGGAGGTGGAGGCGTTCCGCCCCGAAGAAGGACTGATGATGGTGTTCCCTTCCTATTTCTACCACCGGACCATCCCGTTCGAAGCGGCGGAACAACGCATCAGTATCTCCTTCGACGTGCTGCCGGAAGCCTGAACCGGGCTCCGCCGGCCGCCGGACAACCTGCTTGGAGTTCACAACGAGGGTGTAGGGAATGAAGCGGGACAAGCGCCGCCGCGCCAGGGGGCGGAAAACGACCCGCCGGACCACGCCCCGCCGCCCACCGGCGGCGGGGGGGCGGGCCGCACCCGAGGACGCGGGCCAGGGCGACGGGCCCGGTGCCGATGCGTCCGTCCCCGCCGTGCTCGAGCAGGCCGTCGCCGCCCATCAGGCCGGCGACCTGCAACAGGCGGTCCGTCTGTACCATCGGGTCCTGGCCATGCAGCCGAGCCACGCCGACGCCCTCAATCTATGCGGGGCGGCCACCTTCCAGTCGGGCGACGCGGACAGCGCGGTCAAAATGCTGCGCGCGGCGGTCGGCCTGCAGCCCGACCACGTGGATGCCCTGAATAACCTGGGCAACGTCCTCAAGGCGTCGGAAAAGCTGGACGAAGCGGAAGCCGCCTACCGGCGCGCGCTGACGGTCAAGCCGGACTACGCCGATGCCCACTACAACCTGGGTATCGTGCTGGAGGCGACGGCCAGGCCCGGCGCGGCCGAGGCCGCATACCGGCGCGCCCTCGACATCAGTCCGGCCTTCGCCGGGGCCCATTTCAACCTGGCCAACGTGCTCAAGGCGTTGGCCAGGCTCGAAGAAGCCGTGGACGCCTACGGGCGGGCCCTCGACATCACGCCCGACCACGCCGACGCCCACAACAACCTGGGCAACACCCTTTACGAGCTCGGCCGGATGGAAGAGGCCGAGTCCGCCTACCGGTGTGCCCTTGTCTTCAAACCCGACCACGCCGACGCCCATTACAACCTCGGCATCGTGCTCCAGGAAACCGGCAGGCACGACGACGCCATCGCCGCCTACCGCCGCGCCCTGCGCGTCGAACCGGAGTATGTGCCGGTCCACGTCAACCTGGGGTACGCCTTGCAGGAACTGGACAGGCTGGATGAGGCGAAAGCCGCCTACCGGCGCGCCATCGCCATCGCGCCCGATTACGCGCAGGCGCATGTAAACCTGGCCGACACGCAGTTGCAAAACGGCGATGCGCGCGCCGCGGTGGCGGCGTGTGACGCGTACCTCCGCGGCCACCCCGGCGACACCGGCGTGCTCGCCTTCAAGGCCCTGGCGCTGGACGAGGCGGGCGAGCGGGAGGCGGCGCGCACCCTGGTCGATTTCGACCGCTTCATGCGGCCGACGCTTGTCCGCGCCGCGGCCGGTTTCGACACCATCGCCGACTTCAACACGGCGCTGGCGCACCATGTGTGCACGCACCCGACGCTGGTGCACGCGCCGACCAGCCACGCCACCCGTTCGGGCAAGCACTCGGGCGAGCTGCTGGTGGAGCCGAAAGGACCCATTGCCGCTCTCGAAAGCCTGATACGGGATGCGGTGGAAGACTACCGGCGGGCGCTGCCGGCCAACCCGGCCCATCCGTTCCTCGCCGATCCGCCGGAACGCCTGGGTCTGTCCATCTGGGGCGTCGTTCTCGAGGGCCAGGGGCACCAGATCCCCCATATCCATCCCTCGGCGTGGCTGAGCGGCGTCTACTACGCGAAAGTGCCCGACGAGGTGCGCGCGTCGGGCCACAGCCGCGCCGGCTGGATCGAGTTCGGCCGCCCGCCGGAACACTTCCACTGCACGGTCACGCCCGAGGTGAAAGCGGTGCGGCCCGAGGAAGGGCTGTTGCTCCTGTTCCCGTCGTACTTCTACCACGGGACCGTGCCCTTCGAGGCGGCCGAATCCCGCATCAGCATCGCGTTCGACGTCCTGCCCGAAGACTGACGCCGGCCCGCCCCCGTCGCACTCCGCGCTCGACATGAGATCCTCACCCCCGAGCCTGTCGCAGGATGAGGTGCGGCCTATTCAATCTGAAATCCCGTATGCGGGATTTATTCCACACCCCAAAAACGCGCTCGGATGATCCCTTCGGTAAATTTTCCGTGCGTTCGTCGGGACGAATATTCATCCGTGTTTATCCGTGTCCATCCGTGTTCGACCGCGGCCGTTCACTATTCCACGCCAATGATCTTGCGCTCTCAACGTGGGTGTTCCTCTGACACGGATGAACACGGATAGACAATGATCCGGGGTCGCCGGATTACACCAGCGCGCGGCGCCATTCGAGCTTATACGGGATTTCGGAAATCCTGATTCCTAGTCGCGGACCTTGTGTTTCGACACGCTCGACATGAGATCCTCACCCCGAGCCTGTCGCAGGGTGAGGTGCGGCCTATTCATTCTGAAATCCCGTATGCGGGAAACGCGGCACTCCGCCTCACGTCTGGTCCGGCAGGTAGTGGTCGGACCATTTGAGCATGATGTTGAAGCTGATGCTGACCCGCGTCGTCTTCGACAGGTTGGGGTGGACGAAGTGGTTGATGAAGGCGGGCCACATCAACAGCATGCCGGGCTCGGGCCGGACCGTGTGTTCCGGGTCCACGTACGGGTCGTTGCGGATGGCGTTCATGTTCACCGCGCCGCGGGGATCGTAGAACGTGATGCACCCCGGACGCAGGTCCTTGCGGGTCTTCAGCTTCTCCATGGTGGTCGGGATCTTGACGTAATAGGTGCCGCTCAGATAGGCCCGCGGGTGGTTGTGGGCGTCGTGGTAGTCGCCGAAGCGGTTGATGCTGGCCCAGCCCTGGATGGTCCAGTCGATGGGGTAGTCGATGCCGAGATAGCGGAAGTAGTCGATCACCGTCTGGTTGACGTGGGCCCTCAGCCAGTTGACGCCGGGGTGGTCCGTGTTGAACAGGTCGGGCGTAAGGTAGTCGGTGGTCAGGTCCCTGTTGGCGTTTTCCATTTCGCGGACAAGCGCCAGCAGCTCCCGGTTCGGCCCCTCGTGACCGGGGAACCGGCGCTGTACGAAAGCGGTGGGCCAAAGACTGATGATCCCGTCCTGCCCGCCGGCCGTCGGCGCCCCCATGGCGATGTCTCCCCGGTTGCCGCTGGATCCCGAAGGCTAGAGCACTATCCGGCCGGATGGAACCAGTTGACCGGTATGATTTTGCGCCGTGGCCAGGTCGTGTACTCAATAACGAGAGTTGGGTCAGCGGCGGGGCGCCGATGTCGGCTTTAAGGCGTGCCCGAAAGCGGCGCGCCCCTGCTCCGCAAACCGTTCAAGACCGGGGAACTGGCACGGGTGATCAACGAGGTCCTCGAGGGCGGGCAAGCCCGGCCCACCATGTGTGCGTGACGGCGTCCTCGCCGCGGCCGCTCAAGCCTTTTCTTCCTCCCCGGCGGGCGGGCCTTTCCTGGCGGCGGTTTTCTTTTTCCGTCCGGCCTTGCCCTTCTTGGTCCCGGCGGCCTTGACCTCGGCCCTGCCCCCGGTCTTCTTCGCCTTCGCTTTGGCCTTGGCTTTCTTCGCCCCGGCTTTGGCCTTGGCTTTCTTCGCCCCGGCTTTGGCCTTGGCTTTCTTCGCCCCGGCTTCGGCCTTGGCTTTCTTCGCCCCTGCCTTGGCCTTGGCTTTCTTCGCCCCGGCCTTGGCCTTGGCTTTCTTCGCCTTGGCCTTCGCCTTGCCGGCCTTGGAGGTCACCGCCTTGGCAATGGTTTCTACGATGGTGTAGTCGCCGTCGTAATCGTCGAGGCCGTCCCGGAAGGCGAATATGGGGTCGCTGCGCCACAGCTTGCGCATGGCGGCCCGGGCCAGTTTCTCCGGCACCCCGTCCCCGAGGAACGGCGTGTAGTCTGAATCCTTGTCCAGGCCGTCGATGGGCGGCAGGTCCTTGGCGGCGTCCCCGCCGGCCGGCGTATCCTCTCCCGGCGCCACCGCCGGCACGCCGTCCCCGGGGGCCGCGGGGGCGTCCCCCGCATCCGGTAGCCGGGGGGACACCCCCCTTGTCCCCCCGGGGACCGAGGCCGCCGGAAATCCGGGGTCCACGTTGGCGACGGTCACCGGCGCGGCGCCGCCGCGCTGCCCGGACTGAGCGCTCCCGCTGCGGCGTTTCAGGCGCGACCAGCGGGCGAGCGGGCCTTCGTCCTCTTCATCCATGGTTGCCTCCGCGGCCGGGGTTCCGCGCGAAGCCGCCCCTGCGGGGATCGTAGGGTTCGCGCTTGCGTTTCTTGAACGGCACGTCCACGTGGTGTCCGTCGACGAAGTCCTGCCACGGGTTGTCGATCTTGCGGCGCTCCAGCACGACGCCGGCGGACATGCTTTCGGTGGGCTTCAGCTTCATGCGGCGCCCGTTAAGTCCAGCCGGCGCTCGTCCGGGTCCTGCCCGCCGGCGGCGGGTGTGTCGGCGCCCAGCAGCCGCTCGGCGCGCTCCAGGTCCCCGGGCCGGTTGACGTTGAAGAACGGATCGACGGGCGCGGCCGCATACTCCACGTAGGCGACCCGGTAGCCCGCCGTCCACCGGTCGATCTTGCGCATGCCGTCTTCCGTCATCGCCCGGCGCAGGTCCCCGGCCAGGCCGACGGGCCACAGCCCGACCACCGGATGGGTGCGCCCGCCCGAGACGGCGCAGCCGATATGGGCGTCCGCGGCGCCGATGGCGGCTACCATGCGCCGCACCAGGTCGCGGGGCAGAAACGGCGCGTCGGTGGGGAAGCTGGCCACCCACCGGCAACCGGGGACGTGCGCCCCGGCCCACTCGAGCCCGGTCAGGATGCCGGCCAGGGGCCCGGCGAAATCCTCGATCACGTCTCCCTCCACGGGCAGGCCGAAGTCTTGGAACCGGGCTGGGTCGCCGTTGGCGTTGAGCAGCAGAACCGACACCTGCGGGCGCACCCGCTCGATGACATGGGCCAGGATCGGCCGGCCGGCAAGACTGCGCAGGCTTTTGTCGCCGCCCCCCATGCGTGTCGCCCGCCCGCCGGCGAGCAACACGCCGGCGACACCGTCGGCGGCGCCCGTGGCGGCGCCATTGGGCCCGGGATCAGGCGGCATCGTCTTCACGGGCTCCCTTGCGCTGCAGGTGGCGCGGCTCTTCGCCGACGCGGGCGGTGTCGGCATCGTAGACGATGCGGCGTTCGCCCGACAACGCAATGAACCGTTTGCCCCGGGCGCGGCCGAGCAGGGCCATGTCCACCTGGCACGCCAGCTCCACCCCCCAGGCGGTGAAGCCCGAGCGCGACACCAGGATGGGAATGTTCATCTGCACCGTCTTGATGACCATCTCGCTGGTCAGGCGCCCGGTGGTGTAGAAGATCTTGTCGCCGCCCTCCATGCCCTTGAGGAACATGTAGCCGGCGATCTTGTCGACGGCGTTGTGGCGGCCCACGTCCTCCATGTAGAGAAGCGGCCGGTCCTCCTCGCACAGCACGCACCCGTGGATGGCGCCCGCCGCCAGGTAGAGACTCGGCGCCGTGTTGATCTTCTTGAGCAGGGTGTACAGCCACGAGGTACGCAGAACCGCGTCTGCGGGCAGGCGCACGCTTTCGAACTTTTCCATCATGTCGCCGAACACGGTCCCCTGGGCGCAGCCCGAGGTCAGGGTCTTCTTCTTCAGCTTCTCCTCGTAATCGGTCTCGCGGTCGGTACGCACCACCACCGTCTCGATGTCCGAGTCGTATTCGACGCCGGTGATCCTGTCGTCGGCGCGGAGCATGTTCTGGTTGAGCAGATACCCCACCGCCAGGTATTCGGGGTAATCGCAGATGCTCATCATGGTGACGATTTCCTGGCCGTTCAGGAACAGGGTCAGGGGCCGCTCCACGGTCACCGAGGTGGTCAGGCGCGCGCCGTCCTGGTCGACGCCGTCGACGCGCCGCGTCAGGCGGGGGTCGGAGGGGTCGGGCTGGACAAGAAATTCCTTAGGCGGCACCATGCGTTTTCCTCCCCGGGCAAGACTCAACACTATGGGTAGCCGTTGACGCCAGTACAAGCGCTCGCAAAACATCTCCCGCCGGGCGGTTATTCCCGGTTCCGCGTTTTTTTTGCATAATTATGCTTCAAATACCAAATTTTGGAGCATTATGATATAAACACGCAAAAACGGGCGTAAATTGTGGGGAGGCAACGGGCATGACCGATTTCGGCTCCGCCCTGGGGGCGGCCCTTTCGCTGGTGATCCGGCTGGACCCTGATCTGGCCGAGATCGTCCTTCTTTCCCTGAAAGTCAGTGTAGGCGCCGTGTTTCTGGCGACCCTCATCGGCATGCCCCTGGGGGCGGCGGTGGCCCTGTTCCGCTTCCCCGGGCGCACGGCGATCGTGGTCATGCTGAATGCGCTGATGGGCCTGCCGCCGGTGGTGGTCGGCCTGATCGTCTATTTGATTCTGTCCAGGGCCGGGCCCCTGGGGGTGCTCGGGCTTTTGTTTACGCCCGCCGCCATGATCATCGCCCAGGTGGTTCTGGTGATGCCTATCATTGCCGCGCTGACCCGCCAGGTGATCGAAGACCTGTGGACCGAGTACGAGGAGCAGCTGCGCTCCCTCGGCGCCGGGCCGGGGCGGGCGCTGACGGCGCTGCTGTGGGACGGCCGGTTCACCCTGATGACGGCGGTGCTGGCCGGGTTCGGCCGGGCCAGCGCGGAAGTGGGCGCGGTGATGATCGTCGGCGGCAACATCGACCACGTGACCCGGGTCATGACCACGGCGATCGCGCTCGAGGTGAGCAAGGGGGACCTGGCGCTGGCGCTCGGGCTCGGCATCATCCTGATCGTGCTGTCGACGGGGATCAACGGCGCCGCCTTCGTGCTCAAGGAGGCGGCCCAGAGGCGCCACGCGGGATGACCGCTCCTTCCACCCTCCCCGTCTCGACCTCCATCCTGCCCCTGGAATTCTACCGGGTGTCCTTCGAGGCCGGCGGCAAGCGCCTGATCAAGGACCTGTCGTGCATCTTCGCGGCGGGACCGAGCACCATCATCCTCGGCCCCAACGGGGCCGGCAAGAGTCTGCTTCTGCGCCTCTGCCACGGTCTGCTCAAGCCCAGCGCCGGACAGATCATCTGGCACGGGGCCAAGGGCCGGGACCCGTCCGCCCATCAGGCCATGGTGTTCCAACGCCCGGTGATGCTGCGCCGTTCGGTGGCGGCCAACGTGGACTACGCCCTTGCCCTGCGCGGGGTTCCGCGCCGCCGGCGCCGGGACATGGTGGCGGAATCCCTGACCGAGACGGGCCTTGCCCGGCTGGCCCACCACCCGGCCCGCGTGCTGTCCTTCGGCGAGCAGCAAAGGCTGGCCCTGGCCAGGGCCTGGGCGCTCATGCCCCAGGTGCTGTTCCTGGACGAACCGACGGCGAACCTGGATCCCGCCGCCACCCACACCGTCGAGCGCGTGATCACCGCCATCCACGCCGCCGGCACGCAGGTGATCATGACCACCCACGATCTCGGCCAGGCCCGCCGGCTCGCCGACGAGATCCTGTTCCTGCACCGCGGCCGGCTGCTGGAAAAGGGCCCGGCGGACGCCTTCTTCGCCGGCCCGCGCAACGACCTGGCGCGGGCCTTCCTGCGCGGCGAGCTCCTGTGGCGGCGCCCGCGCGACGACGACTCCGACCAGGAGACACGAAATGGGTAAAGTACCGATGTGGCTTTTGTCCACGGCCCTCCTCGCCGCGTCTTTCATCCCGACGGCATCCGCCGCCGAGAAGTTCATCATCGTCGCCTCCACCACCTCGACCAAGAACTCGGGGCTGTTCGACCACATCCTGCCCCTGTTCGAGAAAAAGACCGGAATCCAGGTCCGGGTGGTGGCGGTGGGCACCGGCCAGGCCATCCGCCTGGCCCGCAACGGCGACGCCGACGTGCTGTTCGTCCACCACCGGCCGTCGGAGGAGAAGTTCGTCGCCGAGGGCTTCGGCGTGCGGCGTTTCGACGTCATGGTCAACGATTTCGTCATCGCCGGGCCCAAGGACGATCCGGCCCGAATCGCCGGCGTGAGGGATGCCGCCAAGGCATTGGCAAAGATCGCACGCGGGCGGGCGCCCTTCGTCTCGCGCGGCGACGACAGCGGCACCCACAAGAAGGAACTCGGCCTGTGGCGGGCGGCGGGCGTGGACGTGGTCCAGGCGTCCGGAACCTGGTACCGGGAAACCGGGTCGGGCATGGGCGCCACCCTGAATACGGCGTCGGCCATGCAAGCCTACGTGCTCGTCGACCGCGGCACCT
>JACZWD010000006.1 GCA_022572335.1 Pseudomonadota bacterium | reverse complement strand
CGCTGATCATGACCCGACGAGCCGGCTTACCAAGGTTTTCGGCCCTAAGCGTGCGCCGTGGCGATGCGGGGCATCGCGAAGCGTGCGCGACGCCGTCCGAAAGCCTTGGTAAGCCGCCGTTGCGGTCGCGTATGCGGCCCGTCGGAGGGCGTCGAAAAGTTTTGACGATGCCCCGCATCGCCTGCAACTTTCCTCCTACCCGACGAGCCGCCTACGCGATCTCTATGAGTCATGATCAGCGACCCTTGGTATAAATTGCACCGATACGATCGTTTTTCCCGTTTCCCCGGCAGCAAGCGGCGCGCCGGCGATGCCGGACTTCCATCCTCCGCGGCAGCGGCAGCGCCGCAGTTGCGGAGGATGGGGCGTCAAGCGGGACGCCCCCAAAAGGCGCGAAAAGCGACCCTTCGGGCGGCCATGGCCGTCACACGTGGCATCCTTTATTGATAGGGGGTACTAAGCCGGGGTTGCCACGCGGTTGGACGGCGCGGCGATTTCGGTCAGGAATTCGGCAACGCCGTCGGCGGGGAGCGGGTGGCTGTAATAGTATCCCTGGATCTCGTCGACGCCGTAGGATGTGAGGATACTCAGCACGTCCCCGGTCTCCACGCCTTCGACGTTGACCCGCATGCCGAGGCTGTGCCCGAGGTCGACCACCGCCTTGATGATGGCGGCGTTGCTGGTGTCGTGCGCGATGTCGCGGACGAAGCTGCGGTCCAGCTTGATCTTGTCGACGGGGAACCGGGTCAGGTAGCTCAAGGACGAATACCCGGTCCCGAAGTCGTCGAGCGAGATGTCGATGCCGCTGCGGCGGAAGTCGAGCAGGACCTCGCGCGCCCCATCCTGCATGAAAACGGTTTCCGTGATCTCTATGTGCAAATAGGCGGCATCGAGGCCGGCCTGCTGCAGGGCGTCGTGCACGGTCGCCACCAGGTCCGCCTGGCGGAACTGCACGGCCGAAAGGTTGACCGCCACCGCAAAGGCCGGCAGCCCGGCCTCTTGCCAGGCCTTGTTCTGCGCGCAGGCCTGGCGCAGCACCCATTCCCCGATGGGAACGATCAGGCCGATGGCCTCGGCGATGGGGATGAATTCGACGGGCGGGATCAAACCGCGATCGGGGTGGTTCCAGCGCAGCAGGGCTTCCACGCCGACCATGGCGCCGCTCTTGATGTCCATCTGGGGTTGATAGACCAGCGACAACTGGCCTTCGGCCAAGGCCGCACCCAGATCCCGCTCCAGGTCCTTGCGGGCCCGAATCTCGCTCTCCATCTGCTCGTTGTAGAAATGGTACCTGTTCCGCCCCTCGGCCTTGGACCGGTAGAGCGCCAGGTCCGCCATCTTCAACAGTTCCTCCGGGGAGCCGCCGCGACTCGGGTAGACGGCGATCCCGATGCAGGCGCCGGTGTGGATCACGTTGGCGCCGACCGAGAACGGTCGCGACAGGTCTTCGATGATGCGATCCGCTACCGTCGCGGCGCCCACGGGGTCGGAGAGATTCGTCAGAAGGATCGTGAACTCGTCACCGCCGAGGCGGGCCAGGGTGGTGTTATACCGTCCCACGGTGTCGCTCTTGCGCAGATAGGACTTGAGGCGCTCGGCCACGGCCTTAAGCAGCTCATCGCCGGCGGCGTGCCCGAGGGTGTCGTTGACATCCTTGAAGTCATCCAGGTCAATGAACAGAAGGGCCAGCATTTTGCCGGTGCGTTCCGACTGGGCGACCGCGCTCTGCAGCCGGTCGTGGAACAGGGAGCGGTTGGGCAGATCGGTCAGGCTGTCGTGCAGCGCCAGGTGCTTGATATGGGCCTCGGCCCGTTTGCGCTTGGTGATGTCGAACAGGGTGGTGCATATGGCCGGACCCCCCTCCCACTCGATCCGGAAAGAACGGTTTTCCAGCCAAATTTTCGCACCGTCTTTTCGCAGTCCCTTGTATTCGTAATCCACCGGCGCGGTCTCGCCGCGCAGCCGGGCCTTGTGATACCCCAGCAGGCGGGCCCGTTCCTCCGGAGCGGTCATGACCTCCCTTGACTCGAGGGCAAGGATCTCATCGGCACTGTCGTAGCCGAACATCTCGATCAAACTTTGGTTTACATAAAGGGTGCGCAGGTTCCGGTGCACCAGGATGCCCTGGCTGGAGCCGTCGATCAGGGTGCGGAAGCGCTCCTCACTCTCGCGCAGCGCCTCTTCGGCCTGCTTGCGCTCGGTGATGTCGTTTATGACCGTGCCGACGGCTAGACAATCGCCATCCGGGCCGAAGATGGGAAACTTCTGCGTAAAGACGGACCGGGTGACGCCGTCCGGGTAGGTCACTTGTCGCTCTTCCTCGATGACGGTTCCCGTTTCCATGACCATCTGTTCTTGGGCGGTAATTCGATCCGCAGTTTCCTTCGCCAGGAAATCATAGACCGATTTCCCGATAATCTTTTCACTGGTGGTTCCATACCAAGTACAGAACAGTTTGTTGGCGATAAGATTACGCCCCTCCATGTCTTTGATAACAATTGCCCCTGGCGAGTGGTCGACGACGGCCCTGAACCGCTCCTCACTCTCGCGCAGCGCCTCTTCGGCCTGCTTGCTCTCGGTGATGTCGCGCAGGTGTGCGACGAAAAACGGCCCTTCACTTCGGCTCACAACTTCAATCGCCAGTTCGACGAGAAACTCGGACCCGTCCGCCCGCATGGCCTCGATTTCGATTCTTTTCCCCAGTACGGGCCCTTCACCGCTTTCGAGAAAGCGTTCCAATTCGCGCCGATGCGCCTCCCGCATTCGTTCGGGTATGATTAGGTCGACCATTGGCTTGCCGGCGACATCCTCCGCTTTGTAGCCGAAACACGATTCAGCGGGGGAATTGAACTCGACGGCGTTTCCGTCCCGATCCATGGTGATGATGCAGTCAAACGCCGCATCGAAGATCGCGCGATATCGCTCCTCGCTTTCGCGCAGCGCCTCCTCGGCCTGTTTGCGGTCGGCGATTTCACGCTCAAGCGCGGCGTTCTTGGCGGCGATCCCTTTCTCGCCCTGGAGAACGTCGATGTATTGCCGCTTGAGGATGAGGTCGGCGTGGCGGACGACCAGGAACAACACCGCGTACAGCAGCCCGAAGACCAGAAAAAGGCCAACCACGAGTTCGCCCATGGAACGCTGGATCCTGTCGATTAAGGGCGTGACGTCCGAATAAAGCTCGAAAACCCCTTCCACGGGACCGTCGCTGCGGCGGATCGGCAGGTAGCTTTCGACGAGTTCCCGGTTCACGACCTCGCCGGAGAAGGCGCTGAATTTGCCCTTGTGGACCAGCTTGCTTGCCGGTTTTCCATCGCGCGCGGCGGCGAGAAAACCGGGATTGTTGCTCTTGTCGACCCCGATCTGGCTTGCCTCCGAGGAGAACACGGTGAGCCCGTCGAGGTTATAGATTTTGACCTTGAGCACCGGCAGTCCGGCGCTGAGCGTCTTCAGGGCGTCGTGGATTTGCCGCGTTTCCGGTCGCGCCCGCAAGGCGTCCCCATCGAGCCCCGAGACCGAAGTGACATAGGAAGAGTAACGCGGCCAGATGGTGTTGGCGAACGAGCGCGCCAGCACCACGTTCTGAGCCTCCGCCATTTCGACCAAGTCGCTCACCGCGTTGTGCCGGTAAAGCACCACCAGAACGACGATAACCGAGAGGATGGCGACTGCGCTGGTGATGGAAAAATAGCGAAGAAGCCTAAACATTAGCCTACCGTTCTACGCACGGTTGGAGCCAAAATTTCCCGCATGGGCCCATCAGGTGCGACATACCCACGGGGACGGCGGGTTCGGCGAAGGAACCAGGCCGCCCCGGATCCCGTCGCGGACCTCCCGGTTGGGGTCGCCTACGAGCACCCTGATGTTCTCGAAGCTGTAGTTTTCCATGCCTGGCCCCACGCTTCCCGAATCAGCCGACTTTTTCCGTGCCGGCGCCATCGAACCGCACCCCGAATCCGGCGACCGATGCACGGCCGGGAAGCGGCAATGTCCAACGAACGCTCGGCGGCATGTATAGGGGCCCGGAAAACCGTCGATTGCGCCGCGTTCGGATGAACCTGTGCACTAATTATAAAATACTAATTCAGAGAATCAACTTTTGTTATTTGGTATATATTTATGGCGAAATCAGGAATAATTTTATGTAAACCGAGATATCATCGAAAATTGCCGGGGACATCTTCCTCCCTAAGCGACTTTCGGGATTAAAGAAGCTGAGTTGTTCGATTGACGGAGCTTTTGTTTGCATTCTTAACCGGGATCGCCGCGTCCGGCGTCGTGGCGTACTTCTTCTTACGGACATCCCTGGTTTTCGGTACCCACCTACTGAAACACATCATCCAATAAAGATCCGCTTCGCGTCAGGAGCAGAAGTGCCGAGGACACTGCGCCAATGTTTGCCGTTGGGGGTAAACTGCCGTTGGACGTACAGCAGACATGATCCGCTAAAAAGCGGACGTTCAGGGCGTTGGTTCGGCAGGATTTCAAACCGAGGCACTACCCGCTATTGCATCCTGGCCGAGCCGCGGGTGGCCGTTACCTCGTTTCCGTGCACGGCGGCGGTCAGGCCGGGAAGCAGTACTGCATGTCGGTGAAGCGCCCGCGCAGGTCCTTGACCGCGTCCTTCCAGTGGCCCGCCGGCCTGGCGCCGCCGTCGCGGATGATCTCGGCGATGAGCCCGGCGAGCTCCCGGAAATCGGCCTCCTTCATGCCGTAGCGGGTCATTTCCTGGGTGCCGGTGCGGACCCCGCTGGCGGCGGCGAAGCTGGCGTCGTCGGCGTAGGCCTGGGGGTTGGTGATGACGTTGTTGGCCTCGAGCAGGCCGGCGGCGTGCTCGCCCCGGCCCCGCGCCGTACGGATCAGCACCTGGTGGGTCTCGGTGAAGTCGCAGGCCGCGTCGCCTTCCAGCGCCACGCCGGCGTCGGCAAGCGCCCGGGCGAAAGCCTTGGCGTTGGCGATCACCTGCCTGGGGTAGTCGTCCTTGAACTCCAGCATCTCGTAGGTGGCGCCGAGGAGCCCCAGCATGGTGCCCAGATGGTGGTTGCTCACGTGGCCGGGGAAGGCGCGGGACTCGATGGCGGTCCACAGCGGCTCGAAGGCGGAACCGGGCTCGAAGTTGCCCAGTACGACGCCCCGCTGCGGCCCGAAGAAGGTCTTGTGGGTCGAGCCGGTGACCAGATCGGCGCCGTCCGCGAAGGGCTCCTGGAAATGGGGGCCGAGCAGGCCCAGCACGTGGGCGGCGTCGTAGTGGATGATCGGCCGGGCCGGGTTGTCGCGGCCGAATTCCCGATGGATGAACCGGGCGATCTCGGCGATCGGCTCGGTGTGGATGATGACGCTGCGGCCGAAGACCAGGAGCTCCGGCCGGGTCCTGACGATCAGCTCCTTGGCCGCCTCGACGTCGATGCGGTGGGGGTTGTCGGGCCGCAGCGGGAAGTGCTCCACGGCCGGGCGGCCGGTGCGCTCGTCCATCGCCACGTAGTTCTTGAGCGCGCCTTGAGGCTGGGCGCTCAGGTGCCCGCCCTTGTTGAGGTCGTGGACGAGCATGCGCCCGATGAGCTGCGGCGCCTCGCCGGCGCGGTGGCGGTTCTTGAACTGCTTGACCGCGTCGTAGACCGTGTCGTTGGCCATCTGGCCGCTGATCACGCGGGTCTCGGCGTTGGCGCAGCCGAAGAAGGCGCGGAGCGCCGCCTTGAGCTCTTCCTCCTTGTCCATGATGAACGACGTGCCCTTGTAGTAGCGCACGTCCGGGGCATCGGGGCCGAGCGCCTTCATGCGGTTGTGCTCGTTGTAGCGGGCCGCGGGATCGGCGGCCGAGAGGGCGTCGACGAACGCCGACGTCGGCTGCTCGGAGGGGATGAGATTGATGCATTCCGTCCGCCGCCAGCCGGTATTGGCCCGTGACTCCCCGGCCAGGCGGCGTGCCCGGTCGGCGAGCCCCGAGGCGGCGGCCCGCGCCTGGGCGGGCGGCGCCCGGAAGCCGGTGTAGGGCCGGCCGTAGGGCGCCACCGGCCAAAGGTTGCGTTCCACCAGCTCCGCCGCCATGGTCTTCCCGCGGTCGTCCTCGATCTCCAGCACCACCGGCCGGTCGGCCCGGTAGCGGATGTCCGAGCGGACGAGGGCGAGGCCGATGGGCCGCATGCCGTGATCGTCGGACGGCGCGGCGGTGATGCCCTGGCCGTAGAAATGGCTGAACGGCACGCTGGTGCCCGACGTCACGTAGCCCGCCGGGCGGCCGTCGAAACGGACCTTGTGCCCGGCGCGCAAGGGCTTGCGCCCGCCGAAGACGGCTATGGGCACGATCACCCGGGGAAGCACCCTTTCGTCCACCGGCGTCGCCAGCTCGCCGCGCACCATGCGGATGAACTCGCCGCGTTGTTTCTCCAGTTCGGCGCGGCCCACGTAGTCCCGGCCGTCGGGCGGGCGCACGGCGAACCTGGCCAGCCCGATGGCGAATATCGGGATCTCCCGGCCATCCGGGTCCTCGCCCAGCTCGTGGCCGTAGAGCGGAAGTCCCGCCTCCAGCCTCAGGGAATCCCGGGCCCCCAGGCCCACCGGCCGGGCCCCCTTGTCGATCAGGGCCTGCCACAAACGGACCGCGACATCGCGTCCCGGGAACAACTCGAAGCAGACCGATTCCCCGGTGTAGCCGGTGCGGGCGATGATGACGTCGTGGCCGTCGAAGGTGGCGGTGCCGAGCCGGTTGCGCTTGTTCTCCGGAAGGCCGCCGGTTTCGAGCACGTCTTCCAGCAGCTGCGAGGCGTGCGGCCCCTGGAGCGAGACCATGGCGAGGGCGTCGCTCTCGTCGGCGAGCTCCACGTCGCCGTCTTTGAGGCCCTCCAGCCATTGCCAGTCCTTCGCCCGGTTGGCGGCGTTGACGACCAGGAGGAAGTCGGCCGCGCCCAGGCGGTAGAGATAGGCGTCGTCGACGGCGCCGCCGGCCTGGTTGGCGATGAACGTGTACTGGGCGTGCCCGGGATCGAGGGCGCGGGCGTTGTTGGTCAGCGCGGCGAGCAGGAAATCCTCGGCGCCGGCGCCGCGGACGCGGAACCGTCCCATGTGGGAGACGTCGAAAAGGCCCGCGTGGCGCCGGGTCGCGAGGTGCTCCTCGATGATGCCCGACGGGTATTGCACCGCCATGTGCCAGCCGCCGAAGTCCACCATCTTGGCCCCGGCCGCCACGTGCCAGTCGTGGAGCACGGTTTTTTTGAGTTCGGCGCCGTCGGCGTCGGGCATGGCGGGGTCCTCCCTGGAATGGCGTTTTCCGGCCCCACTGCGGACCGCGAACAGGTGACAGAGTATCACAAAACGACGGCAACCGGACGCCCGCCTTAAAGCCTCCCGGCCGCCGCGCCGCGGTGGACATAACCGGCACGCTTCTAATGAGCAGGGTGGTTCGCTATCGTGGCCGCGGTTTTGGACACCGTCTTGTGAATGGCGGGTGACGGGGAGGCGACAGCCCGCGGCGGCGAGAGGGGGGCAGCGAGTTGCTTTACAGATATTTGCTCTTCGTGCGGTTCGTCTTGGTCAATACCGTGGCGACCGCCCTATTGGTCGCCGCCTATCTCCAGGGATGGCTCGACGGGGTGTTCACCGCATATTTAATGGAGCTGTCGGCGGTCATCTTCCTCGTCTTTCTCTACGGGCTCGTCCTCTGCGGCGCAAAGATTTGGCGCCACAGCGTGGAACTGAACGACGTCAAGGCCGGGACTCCCGATCCCCGGTCCCGGGCCGGCAGATACCTGAGCCAGATCCGGGGGGCCAATCCCGAAAATCGCTCCATCAAGGCGGACGCTTTGCGGCTCAAATTGACCGACCGCATCGCCGGCGTACGCCATATCGCCAACGCGCTGGTCTTCCTCGGGCTGATCGGAACCGTCATCGGCTTCATCATCGCGCTGTCCGGGGTCGATCCGGCCGCCGCCACGGAGGTGGAGAACGTGGCAACCATGATTTCCACCCTCATCAAAGGGATGTCGGTGGCGATGTACACAACCCTGATCGGCTCCGTGCTCTACATCTGGCTCATCATCAACTACCGGATCCTGGTGACCGGGACCGTCGATCTCATCGCCACGATCATGGAATTGGTATAAGTCCGTGCAGGGGCTCGACTATCTTGACGAGGACACCTGGGGAACGGTGTTCCGCGACGTCATTCTCCTCGCGCTCATCGGGTTCGTGGCAATGGTGATCATGCTGCTGCCGCACATCACCTCGGCGAAAAAGAAGGCCGAGGAACAGATCGCTCCGGGCAACGTCATCGTCGAAATCCATTGGCCGACCGACCTGCCCGTGGACGTCGACCTGTGGGTCCAGGCGCCGCGCGAGGTGCCCGTGGGTTTCTGGAACCTGGGTGGTCACACCTTCAACCTGCTCAGGGATGATCTGGGTTCGGAGGGGGACGCCACGGACGAGAACTACGAGATCTCCTACAGCCGCGGCATCCCTCCGGGCGAATACATCGTCAACGTGCACATGTACGGGCCTCCGCCGCCAAATACCGCCGTGCCGGTGAATGTGGTCGTCAGCGTCAAGCAAGGGTGGGAGGACACGCGGCAGATTCTGAAGACGGTCGTCGAGCTGACCCGGCACAATCAGGAAGAGACGGCCTTCCGCTTCCGCCTGACCGCCGACGGCGACCTGGTGCCGGGCAGCGTCAGCACCCTTCGACGGCGGCTGATTACGGGGACGAACTGATGGATATCCTGTTCTTTGTCTTTGCCGGCGCGACGGGAGTCGCCGCGGCGCTTGCGAGTATCGCCATCTGGGCCCCCCGGCCGACCCGGGTCAGGGTGCTCGCGGTCACCATCACCGCACTCTTCATCCCCATTGTCTACATGCAGTTGATCGAGATGCTGAGCAAGCCCAAGCCGATGAGCTTCGAATGGTACCAGCGCGACGCAGAGAAGGCGGTCCTGCTCGGCATCAGCCTGGACGAAGGGGAATCGATCTATCTGTGGCTGCGTCTCGCCGGGTCGGTCGAGCCCCGTTACTACGTCATCCCGTGGAACCTGAAACTGGCCGAAAGGCTCGAGGACGCGGTCGACGACGCTGTACGACAGAATTCGACGATCGTCGTTAAGAACCCGTTTTACCGGAGAAGCTTCGAGGAATGGGGCGATCTCAACGTCGAGATCTTCCCGCCGCCATTGCCGCCGCAGAAAAGGCCCCCGTTGCCACCGCGCATCTTCAATCCCCGCGAGGGAAGTGTCTGATACGGGATTCGCAAAGAAATGGCAGGAATCAGTTACAGGCAAGCCATTTTGGATTCCACGAACACCTTTCTTTGGACTGTAACGAACATTTCGGCGTTCCGCTGAATCTGTCCAACGATTGGGGAGCAGCTCACTCCTTAAATGTCAAATTTAAGTAAAAATATAAACAAATATAAAGCACTGCCACAGCAATGGCATTCATCCAAAATTCTGCTACTGAACTAAAATTCAACCCAAAACCAATAACGGATACCACAACAGTTGTAATGAGAGGACATTTCCTTTCAAGCACTATACTCTTTTGACCCTGCCACCATAAGCTAACGCCAGTGGCCACGGGCACCGAGAGGACGGCAATAAATACCAAAGTGTATTGTGGTCTGTCGTAAGGCGATGCAAGCAACCCAAGCGCAAAAAACGCGCCAACCACGATCAAAACATCGACAATGTCCGATGTAAGATATCCGCCTCCGTATTCATCACCGTTTTTTTCTCTGTGTTTCTCGATCAATCGCACGAACCAGCTTGCGTAAGCGGTGATGAACCAAATCGCAAACACAATTACCAGCCAACCTTCCTTGTTCCAAAACATAGCTGGAAAGCTTTGGGCTATCCATGCAAGACCGGCACCCAAGGCCGCCGGATATAGAAGGCCTGATGTGAAGTTGTAGAAGTAGCGATGTCGTTTTTTTTGTTGAGCGGCTTTTTGTTCAGCGGCTTTTTGTTCAGCGTCCATGACCTGCATTTCCCAGATGACCTCCAGGTTTGCGGAGATCATACCCCCCGTACCACCGTCGAGGGAACAGAGTTTTCTCCGCAGCCAACCGATGGCCTGATTTTTCGGTTTTCCTGTGTCCGGAAGGCCATTTGCCCATATTTTCCGTCATCCAGACACACCCCTCCTGTCGTTTTCACCTAGCCGTCGATTTTCCCGGCCTACGCCGGAGCGGGTCTTCGCCGTAGATCATCGATCAGGCTCAGGATTTTCCGGAACAGTTCCTTCGGCACGGCAACCTCGGCCAATTGGAACGTGACGTACCGGCCATGGCGGACAACTTTGGCGCCGATCTTGACCAGCTTCTCCCGTAGCGT
The DNA here is from genome assembly GCA_022572335.1 of Pseudomonadota bacterium. Lineage (GTDB taxonomy): Bacteria > Pseudomonadota > Alphaproteobacteria > Rhodospirillales > 2-02-FULL-58-16 > JACZQZ01. The sequence goes on along the minus strand of JACZWD010000006.1, from coordinate 13,008 downwards.
GGTCAGCGACCAGTGCTCTACCTCCTTGGTATTAGGCCCGGGCTGTGGCCCGGCCGCCATAAATTTGCGCGGAATAAGGTTGTTCCCGGGCAATCAAGCAGTTCTGCGGCAACCCCTTCTTTATCCTTACACGGTAAAAGGCAGAGCCCGGAAATACCGGAAGCCCGCCTAAGAACACATCGTCGCCGGGGACGCCCGCACCCGGCGGCCGCCAGGCCGGTGGGATGGAGAGGCCGGGGACGCCCTTGCAAAGCCCGGGCGGACTGCCTAGCATCTGCCGACGTCGAGGAAACGCCGCCAGACCTAGGAAAAGCGGCGAAAACGCATCCGTTCCCCGCTTCGCGCGCGGGGGCGCACCATGGGAGGGATATCACCATGACAGCACTACGGTTTCGCCATGTGCCCGTCTTCGCGGCGGCGCTGGCGTTGGGCCTGGCGTCCGTCGCGGTCGACGCCAAGCCGAAGGTCAAGGTCGGCTTCATCGGACCGCTGACCGGGGGCACGTCGTCGAACGGCATCGGCGGCCGCAATTCCGCCGACCTGGCGGTGCGCCTGCGCAACGCCGACCCCAAGGCCAAGTACGAATACGAGCTCATCGTGCTCGATGACGAATGCAAGCCCAACATCGGCGTCCTGGCGGCGACGAAACTGGGCGCCAACAAGGACGTCATCGCCGCCGCCACCCATTACTGCTCGGCGGTGGCCATCACCACGGTCGCCGTCTATCACAAGTTCGGCCTGCCGATCATCGTCTGGGGCGCGGTACTTCCCGACATCACGTACGGCAACGATTACAAGGAAGTGCACCGCGTCAACGGCACCATGATCAACCAGAACGAAACGGCCGCCAAGTTCATGACCGGGCTGGGGTACAAGACCTGGGCCATCATCCACGACACCACCGACTACGGCAAAGGCCACAATAAATATTTCAGCAAGTTCCTGATCGAAAACGGCGGCAAGATCCTGGGCACCTTCGGCGTCACGTCGGACCAGCAGGACTTCTCGGCCGAGCTTACCAAGATCAAGTCCCTCAATCCGGAGGTGATCTATTTCGGCGGCCTGACGCCCATCGGCGTGCGCATCCTCGCGCAGATGGACAAGCTGGGCCTCAAGGCCCTGTTGGAGGGCACCTCGGGGATCGTCTCGGATACCTTCCTCAAGGGCTCCGGTCCCCTGGCCGAAGGCGTGTTGGCCTTCCGCGAAGGGGCGCCGACGGAAAAACTGCCGGGCGGCAAGTTCTTCCTCGAGCAGTACAACAAGCAGGGGTATTCGGATCCTCCCGAGGCGTACGGCGCCTTCGCTTTCACCGCCATGAGCCTGATCCTGGACACCATCGAGGCGGTGGGGCCCGACCGCAAGAAGGTCCGCGACGCCCTGAACAACGTCAGGGGCGCCAACGCGGCGGACTCGATCACCGGCAAGGTCGACTTCGACGACCACGGCCAGAACACCATCGCGGTGATCACCAAGTACGTGGCCCAGGACGGCAAATGGACGGTCTGGGAGGACAGCGAGTACGCCAAGGGTTTGCGTAAGCTGAAAGGCCGGTAAGACCCGAGGCAGATTCCGGGCGGCCGGGCGTTGGCCCGGCCGCCCGTCCGCCCGCGGCGTCCTTTATCGAATTCCGGACCACAAGGCTCATCCCATGGATGTCGGGCTGTTTGCCCAGTACGTCATGAACGGCTTGATGCTGGGCATGATGTACGCCCTCGTCGCCGTCGGCTTCACCCTGTTTTTCGGGGTGCTGAACGTCATCAATTTCTCCCACGGCGACGTGCTGACGGTGGGCGCGTTCACCGGCCTCGCCACCTACCTGGGGCTGAGCGCGATCGGCGTCTCCTGGGCCCCGGCGCAGGTGGTGATCGTGCTGCTGGTGGCGACCACCTGCATGGCCGGGCTTGGCGCGGTCATCGCCCGCTACCTGGTGCTGCCGCTGAAGGCGGCGCCGGCCCTGAACACCCTGCTGCTGACCCTGATGCTGGGGACCGTGCTGCGCGAGGCCGTCCGGCTCTTTTACCCGCTCGGGGCCAATCCCCAGCGCTTCCCGCCCCTGCTGCCCACCACGGCGTATTCCTTCGGCAATTTCACCCTCAGGGTCGACAGCGTGATGCTGCTGCTGGCCGGGCTGGCGGTCATCGTCGGCATTCATCTGGTGATCAACAAGACCAAGCTGGGTCTCGCCATTCGCGCCGTTGCCCAGGACGAGGAAACGGCCAAGACCATGGGCATCAACTTCACCCTTATCGTCCTCGTGACCTTTGCCATCGGCTCCGGGCTTGCCGCCTTCGCCGGCATCCTTCACGGCCTGTATTACAGCGAGATCAATTTCGCCATGGGCCTTTTGCTCGGCGTCATCGGCTTCTCCTCGGCCATCGTCGGCGGCCTGGGCAACATTTACGGCGCCATCATCGGCGGCTTCCTGTTTGCCGCCCTGCAAACCATCGGCGTCCTCGCCATGCCCTTTGCCAGCGCCTACAAGGACGTGTTCGCCTTCGGCGTCATCATTCTCATCATGGCCTGGCGGCCGACGGGCCTGATCAGCGAAAAGATCAGCGAGCGCGTGTAGCGCGATGAGCAGGGCGCGCGCCATGTTCGCCGTCCTGCTGCCCGGCATCGGCAGCGCCGTGGCGGTGACGGTCTACGTGATCCTGTTGCTCGCCGTGGAATCCCAGGCCGCCATCGCCGGGCTCCTGGTGGCCGGCGTGATCGCGGTTCTTGCGGCCGCCCGGTTCGGCGGCATGGCCCGCATCGGGCGCAGCTTCGCCGAACGGGAAAACGCCATGAACCTGGTCATCATCCTGGCCGTCCTGGCGGTGACCGGGTTTTTCTACGAGGACCATTTCATCCTCCTGCTGATGGCGACGGTGATCATCTATGTCATCGCGTGTCTGGGGCTGAACCTCCAGTTCGGGTACGCCGGCGTGCTCAATTTCGCCGGCGCGGCGTTCTTCGGCGTCGGCTGTTACACGGCCGCGGTGCTGACCAAAAACACCGCTATGCCCCATCTTCTCATCCTCGTCGCCGGCGGCGTCATGGCGGCGGTCATCGGCTCGCTCCTGATCCTGCCCGTGCTGCGCACCCGAAGCCACTACTCCGCCGTGGTGACCATCGCCTTCGCCCTTCTGTTCAAGATCTTCCTCGAGGTCAACGACACCCTGGGCGGTCCCCAGGGCCTGCCCGTCGACGGCATGAACGTGCTCGGCTGGGAGTTCAACGACGACATCGAGATCGGCGAGGATTTCGAGATCGCCTTCTATGTGAACTACATCGTGGTCGGGCTGATCGTGCTCGCCCTCGCCTTCACCTTCGTCAGGCGGCTGGAACGCTCGTGGGTCGGCCTCAATCTGGACGCCCTTCGCCTCGACGAAACGGCGGCGGCGTGCTTCGGCCTCAACATTACGCGTTGGAAGATCACCGCGTTTACCCTGGGCAATTTCCTCACCGGCGTGGCCGGCGCCCTTTACGCCATGATGCTTGGCTTCATCGCGCCGACCAATTTCACCTTCGGCGATTCGTTGATCCTGGTGTCCATCATCCTGCTCGGCGGGATCGGAAATCCGTGGGGACTGGTGGTGGCGACGACGATTCTCATCATCCTGCCGGAGAAGCTGCAGGTCATCCAGGAGTACCGGTTCCTGCTTTTCGGCGCCATGGTCATCCTGATCCTGCTGTTCCGCCCCGAGGGCCTTTTGCCGCGGCCGCTCAGGACCTACCTGCCGGGGTGGCGACCCAAATGACCGGCGCGGCGGACGGCCTTCTGGTTTCCCGCGACCTGAGCAAGCGGTTCGGCGGCCTGATCGCCATGGATTCGCTGGACATGGCGGTCCGCCCGCAAGAGATCCTCGGCCTGATCGGCCCCAACGGTTCGGGCAAGACAACGTTCTTCAACGTCGTCACCGGCATCTATCCGACGAGCGGCGGCGTCGTCGAATTCGACGGCAAGGACATCACGAATTTCTCGCCGCAGGCCGTCTACCGGGCCGGGATCGCCCGTACCTTCCAGCGTTCGCGCCTGTCGTTGTCGTTGTCCGTTTTCGACAACGTCATGGTCGGCAATCACATGCGGCTGGACCAGGGCCTGTGGTTCAACCTGGTCGCGCGCAAGGACTTCAAGCGGCAGTTCGAGGAGAATTTCGAACGCGCCCGGGACCTGGTGAAGGTGTTCGACCCGCCCCTGGGCAACCGCATGTTCGAGGCGGTCGGCACGTTTCCGATGATCGACCGCCGGCGCATCGAGATCTGCCGCGCCCTGATCAGCCGCCCCAAGCTTCTTTTGCTCGACGAGCCGTCGGCCGGCATGACCCACGACGAGACGAAGGCGCTGATGGACGACATTCTCGAGATCAAGGGGCGTCTGGAGGATTTGACGATCATCATCATCGAGCATGAAATGGGCGTCATCGAGCGCATCACCGATACCTGCGTGGTCCTCAACTTCGGCCAGAAGATCTGCGAGGGCCCTTATCGGGAAGTAGCGGAGGACAGGCTGGTGCAGGAAGCCTATCTGGGGATCCAATGAGCGGCGGCGACGAGAACGCATTGATCGTCGAGGGCGTGTACACCGCCTACGACAAGGCCGACGTCCTCGATAACGTCTCGCTCAGGGGCGAGCCGGGCAAGATCACCTGTCTCCTGGGCTCCAACGGTTCCGGCAAGTCGACGCTCATTCGCTCCATCCTTGGGCTGACGCCGCCCAACCGGGGCCGCATCGTCTTCAACGGCACCGAGCTCACGGGCCTCCCCACCCACAAGATCATCGCCACCGGAATTGCCTGCATCCCCGAGGGCCGGAAGGTGTTCCCCAAGCTGACCGTGGAGGAAAACCTGCGCCTGGGCGGGTATCAGGAACCCTCGGCCGACGTCGTGCGCAAGCGTCTCGACCACGTGTACGAGACCTTCCCCCAGCTCAAGGAACGCAAGGAACAGGTCGCCGGCACCCTGTCCGGCGGCGAGCAGGCCATGGTCTCCATAGGCCGCGGCCTGATGGGCGCGCCCAAGCTTCTTTTACTGGACGAGCCGTCGCTCGGGCTGTCGCCGATCCTGGTCAAGGAGAACTTCAACACCATCCGGCGCATCAACGAACAGGGCGTTACCGTGTTCCTTGTCGAACAGAACGTCCGCCAGACCCTTGCCATCGCCGATTACGGCTATGTGCTCTCCAAGGGGCGCGTGGTCGCCCACGGCACGCCCGAGGTGCTGGGCCGGACGAAGGAGGTCCATGAGGCCTATTTCGGTTAGAGCGCCCGCCGGGCGCCGCGTCCAAACCCAGAAAAGAGGACCCCATGCCCGCCCCACCATCCGCCTTGGAATTGACCCGCCAGCTGTTGCGGTTCGACACGATCAATCCGCCCGGCCGGGAACGATCCTGCGCCGAGCACCTGGGCCGCATTCTCGAGGACGGCGGTTTCGAGGTCGGGTTCCACGAATTCGCCGAGGCCCGGACCAGCCTGATCGCCCGGCTGCCGGGCAGCGGCGACAAGCCGCCGCTCTGTTTCACCGGCCACATCGACACCGTGCCCCTGGGCGCCCAGCCGTGGCGCGGCGACCCGTTCAGCGGCGAGATCGAGGACGCCAGGCTCTACGGCCGGGGCTCCAGCGACATGAAGAGCGGGGTCGCCGCCTTCGTCATCGCCGCGCTCGGTCTGGCCCGGTTGTCCCGGCCCGCCGGCGGCCTGGTCCTGGTCATCACCGCCGGCGAGGAGACCGGGTGCGAGGGTGCCTATCACCTGGCCCGTCTGGGCGGGGTCCTGGGCCGGGCCGGGGCCATCGTCGTCGGCGAACCGAGCTCCAACCAACCCTTCGTCGGCCACAAGGGAGCCTTGTGGCTGGAAGCCAGGACCCGGGGCGTGACCGCCCACGGATCCATGCCGGACAAGGGGGTCAACGCCATTTACAAGGCGGCCCGCGCGGTGCGCAAGCTGGAGGACTTCGGCTTCAACGTGGCGCCCCATCCCCATCTCGGCACGCCGACCCTGAACGTGGGCACGATCCGCGGCGGACTGAACATCAACTCGGTTCCCGACGAGACCGTCATCACCATCGATATCCGCACCGTTCCCGGCCAGACCCACGAAAGCCTGAGCGACATGCTTGCCGCCGACCTGGGCGGGGACGTGGAGCTCCGCCCCCTGGTCGACGTGGAAGGGGTGTGGACGGACCCGCACGATCCGTGGATGGAGGACGTCTTCGCCGTCATGACCGACATCCTGGGCGAGCCCCCGGGCATTCACACCGCCACGTATTTTACCGACGCCTCGGTCCTGAGCCCGGCGTACGGCGGCGTGCCGACCGTCATCCTCGGCCCCGGCGAAGCGGCGATGGCCCACCAGACCGACGAATACTGCCATGTCGAGCGCATCGGCCAGGCGGTCGAGGCCTACGGGCGGGTGGCCAAGGCCTGGTGTGGATTTTGAGCTCTGAGGAAGCGCACGGCGATGACGGAAAAGGTTCGCAAGTCGGATGCGGAATGGCTCAGGCAACTGACCATGGAGCAGTTCACCGTGACCCGGCAGAAGGGCACCGAGCGTCCCTTTACCGGCGAATACAATGCCTGCAAGATCCTCGGCACCTACAACTGCATTTGCTGCGGGGCGGCCCTGTTCGGCTCCGCGGCCAAGTTCGACTCGGGCACCGGCTGGCCGAGCTTTTTTGCCCCGGTTTCCGAGGACGCGGTCGCCACCGGGTCCGATGACAGCCTCGGCATGGTCCGCGCCGAGGTGCTGTGCTCCCGGTGCGACGCCCACCTGGGCCACGTTTTCCCCGACGGCCCGGCGCCCACGGGCCAGCGCTACTGCATCAATTCCGCCGCCCTGATCCTGAAGCCGGCAAACCAGGACGATACCTGACAGGCCGTTGAAAGGCCCTCACGCGCCGCCGATCTCATGGTTGGCGAGCTGTTCGAGGATGCGGACCATCGCCGAGTGGTCCCAGTCGGCGCCGCCCTGCGCCGCGCAGGCGTTGAACAGCTCCTGACAGGTGGCGGTGTTGGGCAGGCTCATATGGAGGTCGCGCGCCGCCTGCAGGGCGAGGCTGAGGTCCTTCTGGTGCAGCCTGATGCGGAAACCCGGGTCGAAGGTGCGCTTGATCATGCGCTCCCCGTGCACCTCGAGGATCTTGGAGGACGCGAAGCCTCCCATCAGGGCCTGGCGCACGGTGGCGGGATCGGCGCCGGCCTTGGCGGCGAACAGCAGCGCCTCGCCCACCGCCTCGATGGTCAGGGCGACGATGATCTGATTGGCGACCTTGCAGGTCTGGCCATCGCCGTTGGCGCCGATGAGGGTGATGTTCTTGCCCATCAGCTCGAAAAGCGGCTTGACCTTGGCGAAGGCGTCCTCGGGTCCGCCGACCATGATGGTCAGGGACGCCGCCTTGGCGCCGACCTCGCCGCCGGAAACCGGCCCGTCCAGGTACCGGCAGCCGAGATCGTTGATCCTGGCGGCAAACCCCTTCGTCGCGATCGGCGAAATGGAGCTCATGTCGACGACGATCTTGCCGGGGCTGAGGCCCTCGGCGACACCATCGGGACCGAACAGCACGTCGTCCACGTCCGGGGTGTCGGGCACCATGACGATGATGATCTCGGAGCGTCCGGTCACCTCCTTGCCCGAAGCGCAGGCGGCGGCACCGCCGTCGGTCAACTCCTGGGGCGGCGGCGAGATGTACTTGTCGTACAGCGCCAACCCGTGGCCGGCCGCCTGCAGGTGGCCCGCCATCGGGCGTCCCATGATGCCAAGACCGATAAAGCCGACTTTCGCCATCTTGTCCTCCCTTCCGAACAGTTTTCCGAGACGTCACACCGTTTGTGACCTCTCCTATAACGCAATTCCAGGCCAAACTGTGCTACAAAGACCGGCGGACACATTGGTTCCAACAGCGTCGAGTACCGGTTGATGAGCAAGAAACCCGTCGTATTGGTCACCCGCAAGTTGCCCGAGGCCGTCGAGGACCGCCTGCGCCGCGATTACGACGCCCGGCTCAATCCCGATGACCGGTTGTACACGAGCGACGAGGTGATCGAACGGGCGAGCGGCGCCGACGCCATCCTGCCCTGTCACACGGAGCGCTTTTCAGCCCAGGTGATCGAGCGGCTCCCCGACAGCGTCCGCGCCATCGCCAACTTCTCGGTCGGGTTCGACCATGTGGACCTGGAGGCGGCGAAGGCGCGCGGCCTCGTCGTCACCAACACGCCCGACGTGCTGTCCGACGCCACCGCCGAATTGACCATGTTGCTGATACTGGGGGCCGCCCGCCGGGCCAGCGAGGGCGAGCGCCTGGTGCGGTCGCGCGAATGGCGCGACTGGAGCCCGAGCTTCATGGTCGGCACCCAGGTGACGGGAAAGCGGCTGGGCATCATCGGTCTCGGGCGGGTCGGGCAGGTGACGGCGCGCCGGGCGCGGTGCTTCGAGATGACCATTCATTATCACGACGTTCGCCGCCTTCCGCCCGAACACGAGGCGGGCGCCCTCTTTCACGAGACCGTGGAGGATCTGCTGCCTCACTGCGAGTTCCTGGCCATCCACTGCGTGGCCACGCCGGAAACCCATCATTTGCTGAACGCGGAACGCATCGCGCTGTTGCCGGACGGGGCGATCGTGGTCAACGCGGCCAGGGGAAGCATCGTCGACGACGAGGCGCTGATCGCCGCGCTCAAGTCCGGAAAATTGACCGCCGCCGGCCTCGACGCCTACAACGACGAACCCAATATCCACCCCGGCTACCGGGAGCTTCCGAACACCTTCCTGATGCCCCATATCGGCAGCGCGACGCGGGAGACCCGTGACGCCATGGGTTTCAGGGCGCTGGACAACCTGGACGCCATATTCGCCGGCCGCGAGCCCCGCGACCGGGTCGTCTGAGGTCTGCGGCGGCGTCGGAACCCCTGTGTCGACACGGAGTTCGAGGATATGCGTTGCCGTGCCGGGCATGGGCGCAACCGGGGCCGATCGACTGAACCATTGCCAACGATCACCGCGCCGGGAAGCGTGCGGCGCGGCCGTCCGCGGGCGCATGGACGGGTTCATGAAGATTGCCGGCGGATCGGAAGGCGGGCCAGTACTTTTGCAAGTTGTCATATAAGATTCTCGCGTGTTTTTTGGAAAAGCCTTGCGATCTACCGGGAAATACCGGAAATTGTCCGACGATCGATGGTCGCCCCCGGCTTGGTCACCAAAACGGGAGCGATTGTTCAAGGACGAACCGAAGGAGGGGGATCCAAGCCGCATACGCTTGCAAGGGCCGGTATCCGGCCGGGCAGGAGTTGGCGACGGTTCCGATGGTTCTCTGTTCGGAAGACATCCTTAATCGTTTAGGGAGGAGAAAACAGAATGAAAGATCGGAAAGTTGCTCACAAAGCACCCGCGAAAAGCAAGGTATCGCGGCGCAAATTCCTCAAGACTGGCGCCGTCGCCGCGGGCGCCGGGGCAGCCGCCCTGGCCATGCCGAACGTTGCAACGGCCGCACCGACGGTCCTGAAAGTTCAGGCTGCATGGGGCGGCGGCATTTTCCTTGAAGATGCCAAACACTATGTCAAACGCGTGAACGACATGGCCGGCAAGGGTTTCAGGATCGACCTGCTGTCGGTTAACTCGGTTGTCAAAACCAGCCAGATGCAGGACGCCGTGCATCGCGGCGTGCTTGACGGCGCGCATTACGTGCCCGCCTACTGGTATTCCAAGTCGCCAGCGGCGTCCCTGTTCGGAACCGGCCCCTGCTTCGGCTGGTCGGCGCAGGAAATGCTCGGCTGGATCCATTTTGGCGGAGGCAAGGAACTCTTCAATGAGTTGATGACTTCCCTCGGCCTGAACCTGGTCAGCTTCTTCAACAGCCCGATGCCGGCGCAGCCGCTGGGCTGGTTCAAGGAACAGATCAAGAGCTCAGCCCAGATGAAGGGCCTGAAATACCGCACCGTTGGCCTGGCGGCTGACGTTATGACGGAAATGGGCTTGTCGGTCGTGCAATTACCGGGTGGCGAAATTCAGCCGGCGATGAAGAGCGGCCTGATCGACGCCGCCGAGTTCAACAACCCGACTTCCGACAGCGACTTCGGCATGCAGGATGTTTCCAAGCACTATCACCTGGCCAGCTTCCACCAATCCCAGGAATGCTTCGAGGTTACCTTCAACAAGAAGAAGTTCGATTCCCTGTCGAAGGAGCTTCAGGCCATTCTGGAATACGCTTCCGAAGCCGAAAACTCTAACTTCTACTGGTACAGCACCCTTCGTTACGCCAATGACCTGACCAAACTGAAGGAAAAGCATGGCGTCAACGTATACCGTACGCCCGATTCCATCATGTCGGACCAGTTGAAGGCGTGGGATAGGGTTCTTGACCGGATTTCAGCGAAAGACAAGTTCTTCGCCAAGGTGGTTAAATCGCAGAAAGTCTATGCCAAGAAGGTGATGAACTACCTGCTTCTGAACCAGCCGGATTACGGCTTGGCTTACAAGCACTACTTCGGTTGATCCGATCTGGTCTTTTGCGGGACCATTACGCAAGATTGATCGGTTATGAGGGACAGCCGCAAGGCTGTCCCTCTTACATCTGATCCAGGCCATCGGGGCGGGGGACCCAGCCGTGATATTTATTATTCACTCTATTGAACAGCTCAGTATCTGGGTCGGGCGCGCCTTTGGCTGGTGTATTTTGATTTTAACCCTTTCGGTCGCCTATGAAGTTTTCGTCCGTTATGTCCTCAACGCGCCCACCTTATGGGCTTTCGACATGATGGTGCAGATGTACGGGGCGCTGTTCCTGATGGCCGGGCCTTACGCCCTCGCCCAGGACACCCATGTGCGCGCGGACGTGTTTACCCGCTTCCTGTCGGCCCGCTGGCAGGCCCGTATCGATTTCGTTTTATACATCGTCTTCTTTTTTCCGGGCATGGCAGCCCTGGTCTGGTACGGCTGGGAAATCGCTGGGGACTCATGGCGTTACAAGGAAGTCAGTTGGAACAGCCCGGCCCGCATTCAGATTTATTACTTCAAATCCCTGATCCCGCTGGCCGGCGGCTTGTTCATCATACAGGGCGTTGCGGAATGCATGCGATGCTATCTGGCGATAAAGACAAATGCATGGCTGCCGCGTCTGGAGGATGCCCGGGAAACGGAAGAACTTTTGAAAGGCCAGGCGACTGGGCCTTAAATCGAATAACCCTCTTTTATTAACCATATTTTGTGAGACGGAGCGCCCAGCAGGATGACCGACCCCGAAGTCGCACTTTTGATGCTATCCATTTTTATCGTGATGATATTGCTCGGGTTTCCCGTCGCCTTCACGCTGCTGGCCATGGGCATCGGCTTTGGGTATTACGCCTATTACGAGGCCGGCAGCATCGAGACCTTCGCCGATGTTTTCAACAACAAGATTTTCTATCTGCTGAACCAGAACACCTATTCGGTGATGGAGAACGATACCCTGGTCGCCATCCCGCTGTTCCTGTTCATGGGCTATGTGGTTGAGCGCGCCAAAATCGTCAACAAGCTGTTCTACTCGCTGCAAATGGCGGCCCGTAATCTGCCGGGATCCATGGCGGTCGCGGCTTTGGTCACCTGTGCCGTGTTTTCCACCGCCAGCGGTATCGTCGGCGCGGTGGTGACCCTGATGGGACTCCTGGCGTTTCCGCCGATGGCCAAGGCTCACTATGACAAGAGTTTCGCCTCCGGCGTCATCTGCGCCGGCGGCACACTTGGTATTTTGATTCCGCCCTCGATCATGCTGATCGTCTATTCGGCGATTGCGGAACTTTCGCCTCTGCGCCTATACGCCGCCGCCATTATCCCAGGGTTCCTGCTCGCCGGATGTTACATTATCTACGTCATTGTCCGCGTCATGATTAGTCCGTCGATTGCGCCGAAGCCACGCGAAGAGGATATCCCGCCCAGGCGCGTTGTCTACGTCCAGCTTCTGACCTCCTTCGTTCCATTGACAGTCCTTATCATGCTGGTGCTCGGATCGATTCTGGGCGGCCTTGCGACGCCGGCGGAAGCCGCCGCCATGGGCGCATTCGGCGGGATCGTACTGGCGGGGCTCTATCGCTCTCTCAACTGGGTAATGCTTAAAGAGTCCGTCTACCTGACGGCGAAAGCGACGGCGATGGTGTGCTGGCTGTTTGTCGGATCATGGACCTTTGCGTCCGTGTTCTCATACCTGGGCGGCCACGAAATCATCGAGCATTTCGTTCTCGGATTTGACCTTCAGCCCTGGCAGTTCCTGGTCATGGTGCAGATCATCATCTTCCTTCTGGGCTGGCCCCTGGAATGGTCGGAAATCCTGATCATCTTCGTGCCGATCTTCCTGCCCATGCTGCCCGCTTTCGACGTTAACCCGTATTTCTTCGCCATGCTGGTGGCGCTCAACCTGCAAACGTCGTTCCTCACCCCGCCCATGGCCATGTCGGCCTATTATCTGAAAGGGGTGTTGGGGAAAGCGATCGAATTGGCGGATATTTTCAAAGGCATCATGCCCTATGTCGGCATCGTCATTTTCATCATGGTCATGATGTATCAGTTCCCGGAGATCGCTCTGTGGCTGCCTGATTTTTTCTTTGGCAAATATATCCCTTAAGATTGGATGAAATGGAATATCATCCGGTGAATACGCGGGCCGGGTTCAGGAAGTGAAAATGTAATGTCTGCAGCCACCCTTGAAAAAATTTTCGGATTGATCGGATCCCTTCTGGTCGCCGTTTTTGTTCTCGGTCTGGCGGAAAGTATTTCTGCCGGTGCCGCTGGATTCTGGGGCGGCTTACCGTTTTGGGTGATCTGCTTTACTGTCCTGGCGCTGATCTTCTATGACTTCTGGGATTCATGCCTGCGCAAGAAGTAATACCAAGGGTCGCTGATCATGACTCATAGAGATCGCGTAGGCGGCTCGTCGGGCAGGAGGAAAGGTGCCGGCGATGCGGTGCATCGTCAAAACTTTTCGACGCCCCCCGACGGGCCGCATACGCGACCGCAACGGCGGCCTACCAAGGCTTTCGGACGGCGTCGCGCCCGCTTCGCCATGCCC
>JACZWD010000163.1 GCA_022572335.1 Pseudomonadota bacterium | reverse complement strand
GACGCCCCCGCGGCCCCCGGCGTCGTCGCGCGCCGCTTGTGGTGCATGCACACCACGGCGCGACGCGCTCCTAGCCGGAAACCTCGCAACGCCGTCGTATGGGCGCAATTTAGCTGATAAAGGCCACTTGCGCGAAGGCCAGCACCAGGGCCCTGATCTCAGCGGTGCCCCGCCAGATCATGTCGACGGCCACGTAGCCGACGATGACGAGGCCAATATACGCGATCCACATGTGACGCTCGAGCAGCCGGGCGATATACGTGGCCGCCACCCCCATCAGGGCTATGGAAAGGATCAGGCCGAAGATAAGCAGGCCCAGGTGGTCGCCGGCCGCGCCGGCGACGGCCAGGATGTTGTCGAGCGACATGGAAACGTCGGCGACGATGATGTTGATCATCGCGCCGCGCAGGGTCTTGGTGGGCCGCACATTCCGTGCCGCGGGATCGCCGTCCTGGCGGGCGTCGTCCGGCATGGGCACCGATGGGTTCCGCAGGTCCCGCCACATGCGCCAGCACACCCACGCCAGCAGCAGTCCGCCGGCCAGGGTCAGGCCGATGATGGCGAGCAGTTGGAATGCCACGGCGGCGAACAGGATGCGGAGGACGGTGGCGCCCGCGATGCCGTAAATAATGGCGCGGCGCCTGAGCTCGGGTTCAAGCCCCGCCGCCGCCATGCCGATGATGATCGCGTTGTCGCCCGACATCACGATGTCGATAGCGATGATCGTCGCCAGGATGGTCAGGTCCAGGCTGAGGAGTGATTCGAGCACGGTTACAGGGACCCTCCTGGCGGGCGGGGCTCGATGGGCAGTTGGCCGGCGATGCCGAAAACCCGCTCGATGAGGGCGGCGGCGGCGAGCAGCCGGGCTTCGCCGCGCGGCGGGCCGACGAGTTGAAGGCCCACGGGCAGTCCGTCGCCGGTGAATCCGCAGGGCACCGAGATGGCCGGGAGGGACGTGACCGTGATGGCGTAGGCGATGGTGAACCAGTCGAAGTAATTGTCGAAGGTATGCCCCTCCACCTCGTCGATGGCGCGGATGTCGATATCGAAGGGGGCGACGCTGGTGGCGGGGGAAACCAGCAGGTCGTAGGTCTGGAAGAATTCCGCCACCCGCGCATAGAGCCTGCCGCGGGCCCGTTCGGCCTCGCCCAATGTCTCCGCCGTCAGCTTCAGCCCCTGTTCCAGGTTCCACAGGATCTCCGGCTTCACCCGGTCGCGGTGGGCCTGGACGATGGGCGCCAGATCGCCGACGACCAGGTTGGCGCGCAGGGCGTGGAAGATGGCGGGGGTATCGTCCAGGTCGGGGCAGGCTTCTTCCACGGTGGCGCCCAGTTCGGCAAAGCGTTCGCCCGCCGCGGCGCAGATTTCGGCCACCTCCCGGGCGACCGGCACGAGTCCGCCGAGGTCGGGGGTATAGGCCACGCGCCGGGGCGGCGCCGGGTCGTCCACGGCCTCGACGAAAGGCCTGGCCGGCGCCGCGATGGAGATCGGGTCGAGCGGGTGCTCCCCCACCATGGCGTCGAGCATGAGTGCCACGTCGCCGACGTTCCGCGCCATCGGGCCCTGGACCCACAGCGTGTCATAGGGCAGGCGGGTCGGCGCCCGGGCGACACGTCCGGGCGAGGGACGCAGGGCGACGACGGAACAGAAGGCGGCCGGCGTCCTGAGGCTGCAGCCGAGGTCGTTGCCGGTGGCCAGCCAGCACTGGCCGACGGCGAGGGCGACGGCGGAACCGCCCGACGATCCGCCGCAGGTCATGGCCGTGTTCCACGGGTTGCGGGTCTGGCCGAAAACGTCGTTGAAGGTGTTGGCGCCGGCGCCGAACTCCGGCGTGTTGGATTTGCCGATGACGATCGCCCCGTTGCCCTCCAGGGTCTCGACCATGACATCGGAACGCTCGGGGACGTGGTCGGAAAACAGCGGGGAGCCGTACGTCGTGCGCACCCCGGCAACGTCGTTCAGGTCCTTGACCGCCAGGGGCAGGCCGGCGAGCCACGCGGCGTTGCCGGCGGGCGCCGGGCCGCCGGCCATGATCCGCCGGGCGTGATCCCGCGCCCGCTCGATGCACGGCGTCGGCAGGGCGTTGAGGGCGCCGTCGGTGGCCTCGATGCGCGCCGCCGCCGCATCGACCATCTCGAGGGGGGAAACCTCCCCCGTGCGCAAGAGGTCGACGGCGGCGCGCGCGCTAACCCGAAACAGATCGCTCATCGCGGCCCTTTGCCGTCACGTGGTGCAAGCCCCAGTACCGTTGTTTGTGCCGGGCCGTCAAGGGTCATCATCCTGGTTTTTCTGGAACCCGGTGTTGGGAATTCGGCAACGCCTGCATTGAACAGATTGTGGCTCCGTGAATTATTAGTCCGTATTTGCTTCCCCGGCATATACAACAAATAGACGATTTCCTACGGGACATTTCTCCTAAACAAATACTTCCGGCAACAATATTGCTATCGGGCGGTTGTTTCGCGGTATGAGACGGGTCGGGCTTGCGTTGACAGGCCTTTACGCGCCGGTTACGTTTTATCCTTCTAATGTATAAGAATTCTAATTCAATCCGTGGGAGGAACACGTTATGAAAAGCCGCATTTTTGGTGTGGTGATTACGGCCCTCGCCGTCTTCCTGTTGGCCGGCGCCGCGCCGGTGTCCAAGGCGGAAGCGGCGAAGACGATCAAATGGAGGATCCAGACCGCGCTGCCCGCCGCCAGCATGTACATGGACATTATTAAAAGTTTCGGCAAGCGGGTCGACGCGATGTCCGGCGGGCGGCTGAAGACCGAGGTGCTTCCGGTCGGCGCGGTGGTCGGGTTCTTCGAAGTGATGGACGCCGTCGACAAGGGCATCGTCGAGGGCGGGTTCACCTGGGCCCATTTCTTCTCGGGCAAGCGGCCGGCCGCCTACCTGTTCGCCGACCAGCCGACCATCGGCGGCATGGACCAGTTCACCTACCTCGCCTGGTTCTACGAGGGCGGCGGAAACGAGCTGTACAAGGATTTCATCGATAACGACCTGAAGGCCAACATGGTCGCCTTCATCAATTTGATGTCGGGCGGTCAGCCCCTCGGGTGGTTCAAGGAACCAATCAACAGCCTCGAGGATTTCCAGAAACTCAAGTACCGCTCGCCGCCAGGCCTGACCGGCGAGCTGTTCACCGGCATGGGCATCTCGGTGGTGGCCCTGCCCGGGGGCGAGATCGTCCCGGCGGCGCAGCGCGGCGTCATCGACGCCGGCGAGTGGATCAATCCCGGCGAGGACATCAGGCTGGGACTGCACCAGGTGTGGAAGAACTATTACCTGCAGGGCTTTCACCAGGCGTCGGATCTGGGAAGCATCATCATCAACAAGGACTTCTGGAACAAGCTGCCGGCCGACCTCCAGGCCATCATCGAGGTCGCGGCCATGGCGTCGGTCACCGAGTCGATCGCGGTGAACATCTACCGCAACGCCGCCGCCCTGAAGGAGATGCAGGATAATTTCGGGGTCAAGGTCCATGATACCCCGAAGGACCTCTATCCGGCTTTCTTGAAATCGTCCAAGGCATTGCTCGCCAAATACTCGGCGAAGGACCCCTTCTTCAAGAAGGTGGTGGAGTCGCAGGAGAAGTTCGCCAAGTTGACCGTCCCCTATTGGACGAAGCTTCTTGGGCTGTATCTGTATCTGGGCGAGGCCGCCACGAAGTAAGGCGGAAGCCCCCGAACGGGGCGTCGTGGGGCAAGAAGGGGGGGAGCGCCGCTCTCGTGCAACGCGCTTCCTTCTCTTCTCCTTCACGACGATCTTGACGGGGCGGCGCGGGACGCGCGCCCCATAGCCCATGGCTGCGGCGCGGGACGCGCGCCCCGGCCCATGGCTTAACAAGGGAGAAGGGCGCCCTTCGCCGGGGTCCGCCCGCGGCAACGAAGTGACTCCTACCGGTTCATTCCCCCCGCCCCTGCTCCGTATGGTGAATACGCTCGACGCCATCAGCCTATGGTCGGGGCGCATTTTCGCCTGGCTCATTATCCCCATGGTCGGGGCCTTGGTGTACGAGGTGTTCGCCCGCTACGGTTTTAATAGCCCCACCCTGTGGGCCTACGACGTGACCTACATGCTGTACGGCACCCATTTCATGCTGGGCTCCGCCTACACCCTGGCCCGCCAGGGCCACATCCGGACCGACTTTTTCTATCGCCTGTGGTCGCCGCGCTGGCAGGGGACGGTCGATGCGTTCCTGTACGCCTTCCTCTTCTTCCCGGCGATCGGTTTCTTCCTGTGGGATTCGTCGGACTTTGCCATGGTCTCCTGGATACGCGGCGAGGTCGGCATCTCCAGTCCCTGGAGCCCCCCGATCTACCCCTTCAAGACGGTCATGCCGGTGACCGGCGTCCTGTTGATCCTCCAGGGCATATCGGAGTTCGTCAAAAGCCTCCATGCCGCAATTCTGGGGGAGTGGCCTTGAGCCCCGAAATCCTCGGCCTGGTTTCCCTCGGCGCCCTCTTCGTCGGGATCTTCATTGGCTTTCCCATTTCGTTCACCCTCATCTTCCTGGGGGTCGTCTTCGGCTACATCGGTTTTGGCCAGACGGTCTTTTACCTCATGGTGCTCCAGTTCTTCCAGACCATGCGGGAGACCCTGCTGGCCGCGGTGCCGCTGTTTATTTTCATGGGCTATATCCTCGAACAGGCCGGGCTCATGGACCGTCTGTTCACCGGGTTCCGGCTGCTTTTGGCGCCGGTGAAGGGGTCTCTCTATATCGCCGTCCTGATTACGGCCACCCTGTTTGCCACGGCGACGGGGATTGTCGGTGCCTCGGTGACCATCCTCGGCGTGATGGCGGCGCCAATCATGATGCGGAGCGGTTACAGCGTCAGGCTCAGCGCCGGGACCATCGCCGCCGGGGGGACTCTGGGGATGCTCATCCCGCCCAGCGTCATGCTGGTGGTCATGGGACCGGTGATCGGCGTCCCCGTCACCGAGCTGTTCGCCGCCGCCATGGTGCCCGGCGTGCTCCTCGCAGTCCTCTATACGGCCTACGCCATCATACGATGTTACATCAACCCCGAGCTGGGGCCGGCTTTGCCGGTCGACCAACGGGCCGAATCGGGCTACGAGATCATGCGCGAGCTGGTGGTCGGCATTTTTCCCCTGGCCGTCCTCATGATGTCCGTCCTGGGGAGCATTCTGGCGGGCCTGGCCACGCCGACCGACGCGGCGGCAATGGGCGCCTTGGGCGCCTTGCTGCTTGCCGTCGCCTACCGCCGTCTCACCTGGCCCCGGCTCAAGGAGGCGGTTTACCGGACCATACAGACGTCGAGCATGATTCTGCTGCTCGTCGCCGCCTCGAATTTCTATGGCGCGGTGTTTGCCCGCCTGGGGACGGCCACCATGATCGCGGATGCCCTGCTGCAGATGCAACTTCCGCCCATGGCCCTGCTGGCGCTCATCCTGGGCCTCGTATTCCTTCTCGGCTGGCCCCTGGAGTGGGTGCCCATTGTCCTTGTCGTGATCCCTATCCTGCTGCCGTTGGTGATCGACCTGGGGATCGACCTGGTGTGGTTCTCCATCCTGGTGGCGGTGTGCCTGCAGACCGCCTGGCTGTCGCCGCCGGTGGCGTTGTCGGCGTACTACATCAAAGGCGTGGTCCCCGACTGGGACCTGAAGGACATTTATATCGGCATGATGCAGTTCATGGTCATTCAGCTCATCGGCCTGATTTTCATCCTGTTTTTCCCCGCCCTGGCCCTGTGGCTGCCGACCCTCCTTTTCCGCTAGTGGCCTTTATCAGCTAAATTGCACCCATACGATCGCTTTTCCCGTTTCCTCGGCAGGAGGGGAGGCGCAGGCGATGCGGGGCCATCGGCAAGCCTTCCCGACGCCCCGAGGGGACGGGAAAAGCGACCCGAAGGGCGGCGTTGCGAGGCTTCCGGACGTCGTCGCGCGCCGCTTGTGATGCTCCAGCATCACGGCGCGACGCGCTCCTAGCCGGAAACCTCGCAACGCCGTCGTATGCGTACAATTTAGCTGATAAAGGCCAC
>JACZWD010000162.1 GCA_022572335.1 Pseudomonadota bacterium | reverse complement strand
TTGCGATGCCCCGCATCGCCACGGCGCACGCTCCTGACCGAAAACCTTGGTAAGCCGGCTCGTCGGGTCATGATCAGCGCCCCTTGGTATAACGGCGCGTGTGGGTGGGAACGGCCCGGCGTCGACAGCCCCCGGGGGCCGCGGGGGCGTCCCCCGCATTTCGTTGCCGGGGGGACACCCCCCGTGTCCCCCCGGCGGCCGAGTGGGGGAGATTCGCCGCCTAAACGTCTTGCCTTATGTTGCTGTGCAACATATATAACGTGCGCTTTTCCAGCGTCCTTTCACCGTCTTTGGAGACGTCGCAATGGCCCGAGTTACGGTTGAAGACTGTGTAACCAAGATTCCAAACCGCTTTGAGCTGGTCATGATGGCCGCGCAGCGGGCACGCAGCATTGCGGCCGGCGCGGAATTGACCCTCGAGCGCGACAACGACAAGAACCCGGTGGTCGCCCTGCGTGAAATCGCCGATGAGACCATCGACCTCGATGATCTCAGGGAGGGGCTCATCAGGAGCCTGCAGAAACACGTCGAGATGGACGAACCCGAAGAGGACGAAGTCGACCTCATCGCCGTCCAGCAGGCGGCTATCGTGGAAACCGGCGAGACGCCGGCGCCGCCGGCACCGAGGGCGGACATCCTCAATACCGACATGGTCTTCAAGGACGACGCCGACGCCGTGAAGGAAGACGAAGGTGTCGAGCCGGAGGCGCCGCCGGAGAACGGCGCCGAGGAAGCCCCCAAGGGCGCCGGCGAGGAAGGAACGGAGACCAAGGAGGCCCCCATGGGCGCCGGCGAGGAGGGGACGGAGCCCAAGGAGGCCTGAGGCCGTGCGGCGGCGCACCGAGAACGGGAAACGACCGCGCCGCACCCCGTTGCCTGTCGCCCGGCCCCTGTGTATCGGTTGATGGACGGCAGGGGCGGACATGATCCGGCAGTTCGAATTGCTCGAACAGGTCAAGGCGTACGATCCAGGCGCCGACGAGGACGCCCTTAACCGCGCCTATGTTTTCGCCATGAAGGCCCACGGCGTGCAGAAGCGGGCCTCGGGCGATCCCTATTTCTCCCATCCCCTGGAGGTGGCGGGGATTCTGACCGCGTATAAGCTGGACTCCGCATCCATCGTCACGGCGCTCCTCCACGACACCATCGAGGACACCCCGGCCACCCTGAAGGAGATCGAACACCACTTCGGCAAGGAGGTGGCGCGCCTGGTGAACGGCGTCACCAAGCTGACCCGCATCGAGCTTCAGTCGGACCACGCGACCCAGGCCGAGAACTTCCGCAAGCTGGTCCTGGCCATGTCCGAAGACATCCGGGTCCTGCTGGTCAAACTGGCCGACCGCCTGCACAACATGCGCACCCTTCACCACATCGAAGACCCTGAGAAGCGGCGGCGGATCGCCACCGAGACCACGGACATCTATGCGCCGCTGGCCGAGCGGATCGGCATGCAGGAAATGAAAACCGAGCTCGAGGACCTGGCCTTCGCCGAGATCAACCCCGATGTCCGCAATTCCATCCTGGCACGCCTGGATTTCCTGCGTAAACAGGGCGGCGACCTGGTGGCGCGCATCATCACGCAACTGGGGACCACCCTGGCCGAAGCCGGGATCAAGGCCGCGGTCGTGGGGCGCGAGAAGACGCCGTACTCGGTCTGGCGGAAGATGTGGCACCAGGAAGTGGGCTTCGAGCGGCTCTCGGACATCATGGCTTTCCGCGTGATCGTCGACTCCGTGGAGGAGTGTTACCGAACGCTGGGTGTGGTCCACAGCGCCTACGCGGTCGTCCCGGATCGCTTCAAGGATTACATCAGCACGCCCAAACCCAACGGCTACCGCTCCCTGCATACGGGCGTGTTCGGGCCCGAACGGCAGCGCATCGAAATGCAGATCCGCACCCGCGAGATGCACGAGATCGCGGAACACGGCGTCGCCGCGCACTGGATCTACAAGCAGGGCGCAAGCAGGACGGACGGGCGCCAATACCGCTGGATACGGGAGCTTCTGGACATCCTGGAAACCGCCGCGGGACCCGAGGAGTTCCTCGAACACACCAAGCTGGAGATGTTCCGGGACCAGGTGTTCTGCTTCACGCCCAGGGGCGACCTGATCAACCTGCCGCGGGGGGCGACCGCGGTCGACTTTGCCTACGCCGTCCACTCCGAAGTCGGGGACAATTGCGTCGGCGCCAAGATCAACGGACGCATGATGCCCCTGCGTACCCGGCTCGGGAACGGCGACCAGGTGGAGATCATCACGTCGAAGGCGCAGACGCCGTCGCCCACCTGGGAGCGTTTCGTGGTCACCGGCAAGGCGCGCTCGCGCATCCGCCGCTTTATCCGCTCGAAAGAGCGCGACCAGTACGTGCAGTTGGGGCGCGCGATTCTTGATCGGGCATTCCAAGAAGAGGGGTACGAGTTCTCGAACAAGGCCCTGAAGGGGGTTCTGAAGGTGTTCAAGGTGGGCGACGCGGATGACCTGTGCGCCGACGTGGGCGCCGGCCATCACACCGGCCGCGACGTGGTGGAAGCGGTCTTTCCCGGCACCAGGAAAAAGAAGCGCAAGGACGAAAAAGTGGTGCCCCTGGCCCGTGCCCGAAGCCGGAAGGCGAAAAAGAAGGGCAAGGGCGCTGCCATACCCATCAAGGGCCTCATCCCCGGCATGGCGGTGCATTTCGCCATGTGCTGCTATCCGCTGCCGGGCGATCGCATCGTCGGCATCGTCACCACGGGAAAGGGGGTGACCATCCACACGATCGACTGCGAGACCCTTGAAAACCATGCGGAAACGCCCGAGCGCTGGCTTGACGTCGCCTGGGAGATAGACAGCGAATCCCTCGATGTCCATGTGGCCCGCGTTTACCTGACGGTCCTCAACGAGCCGGGCAGCCTGGGAAACCTGTCCACGGTGATCGCCAAGAACGAAGGCAACATCAGCAACCTCAAGATCACCGAGCGTTCGCGCGAGTTTTTCGACATGGTGATCGATGTCGAGGTCCGCGATGTGAAGCACCTGACCAACATCATCGCGGCGCTCAGGGCCACCCCTGTCATCAACTCGGTGGAACGGGCACGGGGTTAGCAAATTCCCCAATCCTGGCAACCCCTGAACGACGCGACGTGATTCCCTTCTCCGCAAGCCGCGGATTGCCTTATATTCGCCCCATGTTTCGGCGCAGACTCAAGATGTCCGTGCCCGAGCGGTTGCGGGAATTCCTGTGGCCGCGCTCGGGGTGGGAACGCTCGGCCAGGTACATCTTCCACCGGGTGGCGCGTCTTCCCGGCACGCCCCACGCCATTGCCGGAGGGTTCGCCTGCGGCGCCGCCATTTCGTTCACGCCCTTCGTCGGCCTGCATATCGTTCTCGCGGCGCTGCTCGCCTGGAGTATCCGGGCCAACATCATTTCCTCGGTCATCGGCACGGCGGTCGGGAACCCATGGACGTTTCCCTTCATTTGGGTTTGGATTTACGAGCTCGGGCGCTGGATGGGCGCGGGCGCGGGCGCCAGTCGTGCGGACCATTTGGACTTCATCGGCCTTTTCGCGAAAATGCTGGAATCGGTGCTGCGCCTGGATGTGGGCTACCTGTTCGAAACGGCGTGGCCCGTCTTTTTGCCGATGTTGGCGGGCGGCATCCCGACGGCCCTTGTCATGTGGCTCGCCTTCTATGTGCCGTTGAAGCCCGTGGTCGAGACCTATCAGAAGCGCCGCCGGGCCCGCCGCGACCGCCGGCGACTGCGGCGCCAGGCGAAGGGGATGGAGAGGCAACGATGAAACGCACCCTGCGCCTGGGCGTGAACATCGATCACGTGGCGACCATCCGAAATGCCCGCGACGGCCGCCACCCGGACCCGGTGCGCGCCGCCAGGCTGGCGGTCGGGGCGGGCGCCGACGGCATCACGGCGCACCTGCGCGAAGACCGCCGCCACATCTCCGATCACGACATCACGCGGCTCAGCGAAGAGATCGAGGTTCCCCTGAACCTGGAAATGGCGGCCACCCGGGAAATGCTGGACATCGCGCTGCGCCATAAGCCCCATGGGGCCTGCATCGTTCCCGAAAAGCGCCTGGAACGGACCACCGAGGGCGGCCTCGACGTGGTCGCCGGACGGGCCCATCTGGCGCCCTTCGTCGACGCGCTGAGCGCCGCGGGAATCCGCGTTTCCTTCTTCGTCGCGCCCGACCTTGCGCAGTTGGATGCCGCCATGGAGCTCGGGGCGCCGGTGGTCGAGCTGCATACCGGTGCCTACTGCGAGGCGGACGGCGGCGCGCGCGAGCGCGAGCTCGCCCGCATCGTCGAGGCCGCCGCCCATGCCGAGACCGTGGGCCTGGAATGCCACGCCGGCCACGGCCTGACCTACGAGTCCGTGGTGCCGATCGCGGCCATCCCCACCATCGTCGAGCTCAACATCGGCCATTTCCTGATCGGCGAGGCCATCTTCGGCGGCCTGGAAAGCAGCATCAAGCGCATGCGGGCGTTCATGGACAGGACCCGCGCCGAGGCCGGTGAAGCCCATTCCGCATGAGCCCGGCGAAGAAACAATGATCATCGGCATCGGCACCGACCTCCTGGATATCCGCCGCATCGAGCGCACCCTGAAGCGATTCGGAGAGCGCTTCGTCGCCCGCATCTTCACCGAAACCGAACGCGCCCGGGCTTACGGGCGGGTGAACCCGGCGGCGGCCTTTGCCCAGCGCTACGCGGCCAAGGAAGCCTGCGCCAAGGCCCTGGGCACGGGGCTCCGCCAGGGTGTCTTCTGGCGCGACATGGCCGTCGAGGACCTGCCCAGCGGCAAGCCGCTCATGGTCCTCACCGGCGGCGCCCGAAAGCGATTGGATGCCCTGACACCCGCCGGCATGAAGGCCCAGGTCGACGTGACCCTGAGCGACGAATATCCCATGGCCCAGGCGATGGTGGTGATTTCGGCCGTGCCTGCGGCGGCCGGGGGGAAACGGGGGGTGTCCCCCCGGCAACGTTATGCGGGGGACGCCCCCGCGGCCCCCGGGGGGAAACGGGGGGTGTCCCCCCGGCAACGTTATGCGGGGGACGCCCCAGCGGCCCCCGGGCAAGCGCCTTGACAGGGGTGGCGCGGGCTGGCTTGATCTGCCAGCCCACGGAACGGGCGTAACGCAAAAATTTACTTAAGTACAATAGGTTATACGGTTATCTTAATGGAAAGAAAAAAGTCTAGCGGGCTCCGGGAAACCATTACCACGGTGGTCTATGCGGTGCTCATCGCCGTCGCCGTCAGGACCGTGGCCTACGAGCCCTTCAACATCCCCTCCGGATCCATGATTCCGACACTGTTGGTGGGCGATTATCTGTTTGTCTCCAAGTTCTCGTATGGCTACAGCAAATATTCGTTGCCCTTCAGCCTGCCGCTGATACCGGGGCGGATATTCTTTACCGAACCCGATGTGGAGCGCGGCGACGTGGCCGTGTTCAAGCTTCCCACCGACAACAAGACCGACTACATCAAACGAATCATCGGCCTTCCCGGGGACAGGATCCAGGTGGTGAACGGCATACTGCACATCAACGGCCAGGCCGTGAAACGCGTACGGGTCGACGACTTCATCGTCCGCGACGACTTCGGCAACACCCGGCGCATTCCCCGTTTCATCGAGACCCTGCCCAATGGACGCAGCCACGCCATCCTGGAAACGAACGGGGATACCGGCCCTTCCGACAACACCGAGGTATACACCGTGCCCGAGGGCCGCTATTTCGCCATGGGAGACAACCGCGACAATTCCCTGGACAGCCGGTTCATCGGTTTCGTGCCGGCGGAAAACCTTGTCGGACGCGCCGAATTCCTTTTCTTTTCCGTCGACGGCGACGTATGGAAGTTCTGGAAGTGGGCCCAATCGATCCGTTTTGACCGCATGTTCGAGGGTATCCGGTAATACCAAGGAGCGCTGATCATGACCCGACGAGCCGGCTTACCAAGGTTTTCGGCCCTAAGCGTGCGCCGTGGCGATGCGGGGCATCGCGAAGCGTGCGCGACGCCGTCCGA
>JACZWD010000161.1 GCA_022572335.1 Pseudomonadota bacterium | reverse complement strand
CCTCCCTGAGCCCATCGGCGTCGACACCGGCACCGCCCGAAAGGATCGAAAGCAAGGCCTGGCGCAGATGATCGAGGGATTCGTCGCCGAAACCGATGGATCCGAGCTGGTCTTCCACACGGTCGATAAAGCCGGGATGATTGATGATGATGGCGAGAAGGACCTGCTGCTCCTCACGCAACGGGTCGACGCGGGCGCCGAGGCCGGCCTTGGGATCAAGCCGAACCGTGGGCGCCGGGCCACGCCCTCCCTCGCGGCCCGCCGGGCGCAGGTCCCGCCACAGGCGGTCGTTGAAGCCCAGCAGAAACTGCGACCGGACGGTCGGATCGTTGATGGTGCGCGCATGATCGCCCAGGCGCTTTTTCAGCGCCGCCCGCTGCTCCGGCGTGTTCCGCGGGCGTCTCCAGGTTTCCATCCGCCACAGCAGGTCCGAGAGCGACAGGGCGTGATCGAGGGCGCCGGTCATGAATTCCCGCCGGTAGCGCGTGATCTGGCTGTCCGGGTCCTCGCCCGACTGCAGGAACGCGAAACGCAGCGAATAGCCGGGCTTGAGCAGGGGCAGGGTGCGTTCGGCGGCGCGGAACGCCGCGCGCTCGCCGGCCGCGTCCCCGTCGAAGCAGAGCACCGGCTCGCGCGCCAGCCGCCACAGCTCGCGGATCTGGTCCTCGGTCAGGGCCGTGCCCAGGGGCGCGACGGCGTTCTCGAACCCGGCCCGGACGAGGGCGATGACGTCCATGTAGCCCTCGGCGACGATGAGGGTGCCCTCCTTGCGCGCCGCCGGCGCCGCCTCGGCCAGGCCGTACAGCACCCGGCCCTTGTGGAAGAGCGGGGTTTCCGGGGAGTTGAGGTACTTGGGCTCGCCGGCGCCGAGAACCCGTCCGCCGAAGGCGATGATCCGCCCGCGCTTGTCGGCGATGGGGAACATGACGCGCCCGCGGAAGCGGTCATACGCCGGGCGGGCGTCGTCGTCGGGCCGGATCAGAAGGCCGGCGGCGACCAGCAGGTCCTCGGCGACGCCGTCACGGGCCAGCGCCCCCTTGATGGCGCCCCGGGCGTCCACGGCAAAACCCAGGCGGAACCGCGCGATGGTCTCGTCCTCCAGGCCGCGGCCGCGAAAATAGGCCAGCCCCCGGCGGCCCTCGGGCATGCGGAGCGTCTTTTCGAAATAGGCGCAGGCCGCCTCCATCACATCGTAAAGGGTCTGGCGCTGGCGGGCCCGCCGGCGCTCATCGGGGGTGTCGGCCGGAACCTCCATCCCCGCTTCGCCGGCCAGGCGCTCGACCGCCTCGGGAAAGCTCATGCCTTCCGTGTTCATGACGAAGTCGATGACGCTGCCGTGGGCTCCGCACCCGAAGCAGTGGTAGAACCCCTTGTCCTCGTTGACCGTGAACGACGGGGTCTTCTCCTTGTGGAACGGGCACAGCCCGATGTGCTCGCGTCCCTTCCTGCTCAGGCGCACCCGCCGCCCGATCGCGTCGGCGAGGCCCGAACGGGTGCGCAACTCGTCAAGAAACTGCGGCGAAAACGTCATGCCGGTTGGTCGATGCCTTCAATGGAATTGGCGAAAACAGGGGTGACGACGCGTGCCTATCCTACACGCCCGGCGACAGAACGAAAGTAAACGTTATCCCCGGAATCCCCGCGATTCACAGGGGGGGGTCGGCCCGCCCTCAGCCAAGCTGCTCCTTGACCCGGGCGCTGGCCTTGTGGAAATCCATGCGTCCGGCGTAGCGTTCCTTCAGGGCGGCCATGGTGCGGCCCATGTCTTTCAGGCTTTTCGCCTCCACGTCCCCGATCACCGCCATGATGGCCTCCGCCATCTCGTCTTCCCCCAATTGCCGGGGCAGAAACTGCTCGATGACGGTGATTTCCTCGGCCTCCTGCCGGGCCAGGTCCAGCCGCTGCCCCTTTTCGTACAAGACGATGCTTTCGCGCCGCTGCTTGATCATCGACTGCAGCATGGCGAGAATGCCGTCTTCGTCGATTCCTTCCAGGTTGCCCTTGCCGCGGGCGGCGATATCGCGGTCCTTAAGCGCCGCCAGGATCAGCCGTACGGTGGCGATGGTCCGCGTCTCCTTGGCCTTCATGGCGGCCTTCAAGGCGTCGTTCAGACGGGTGCGGAGCATGGTGCGCCCCCAGGATTTTCGGGAAACGTGGACGTTACCGAAAAACGGTCCAAAAGGCAACTTCTTGATTCAATTTAACCTATTGAAATAGAAGAATAATTTGCGCGACTTGGGCCTTGACCGCGGCACGGCTTTTGCTTAAGACAACGGCGGTTCGGCCGCACGCTTCAAATCGGCCGCCGCCCTTTCCCGGGAAGCCCGGCGACGGCGCCGGGGCGATAGGCGGTCTCGAACCGGGCGCCGGGGCGCCCCAACCTGTAATCCGAGGATTCGCCGCCCATGTCCGATCCAGCCGCCGCCCCCGTGCCGGCACCGGGGGGCGTCCGTCCGCACGGAGCCAACGCCGCGCTGGTGTTGGACGACGGATCGGTGTTCTGGGGACGCGGCGCCGGGGCCGTGGGCTCGGCGGTGGGCGAGGTCTGCTTCAACACCGCCGTCACCGGGTACCAGGAAATCCTCACCGATCCGTCCTATGCCGGCCAGATCATCACCTTTACCTTCCCCCACATCGGCAACGTCGGCACCAACGCCGAGGACATCGAAACCGCCACCCCGGCGGTGCGCGGCCTTGTGCTGCGCGCCGCCATCACGGACCCGGCCAACTGGCGCTCGGCCGGCCACCTGGACGCCTGGCTCAAGTCCTTCGGACTGGTCGCCGTCACCGGGGTGGATACGCGCCGGCTGACGCGCCGGATTCGCGACGGCGGCGCCCCCAGGGGCGCCATCGTCCACGCCGAGGACGGCGACATCGACGTCGACGCCCTCTGCGCCCGGGCCGCCGCCTGGCCGGGGCTCGAGGGCATGGACCTGGCCAGGGAAGTGACCTGCCGCCAGACGTTTACCTGGGACGAGGCGGCGTGGTCCCTCGGCCACGGGTACGCCCGCCAGACGGCGCCCACGTATCACGTGGTCGCCGTCGATTTCGGCGCCAAGCGCAACATCCTGCGCTGCCTCGCCGCCGCCGGCTGCCGGGTCACCGTGGTCGCCGCGACCGCCTCGGCGGACGACGTGCTGGGCCACCGGCCGGACGGCATATTCCTCTCCAACGGCCCCGGCGACCCGGCGGCGACCGGGGAATACGCGGTGCCCATGGTGCACGGACTGCTGGCCAGCGGCCTGCCCGTGTTCGGCATCTGCCTGGGCCACCAGATTCTGGCCCTGGCGCTGGGCGCCAGGACCTTCAAGATGCACCTCGGGCACCGCGGCGCCAACCATCCGGTCAAGGACCTGGAAACCGGCCGGGTGGCGATCACCAGCCAGAACCACGGCTTCGTCGTCGACAGGGAGTCCCTGCCCCGCGGCGTCATCGAGACCCACACGTCGCTCTTCGACGGCACGCTGGAGGGCCTGAAGGTGGAGGGCCGGCCGGTCTTTTCCGTGCAGTACCACCCCGAGGCCTCGCCCGGCCCCCAGGACAGCCATTACCTGTTCGCGCGGTTTACCGATATGATCGGAAAGAGGTGATAAATGCTGTTTCGCATTAAACTCAAAGGACACCGGCAGGAAAACGCATTATCGCTGTTGCCGCCTGTAACCTTGGCCGACATTGGTCTGAAAGAAATCGACCTGCAGGCCATCCTATTTGACAACCTATCTCGCGTCCTAAGGCACGAGGAACTGTTGCCTATCTCTCAATCTCGTGCTTGGCAAGAAGAACCCGACATCATTGCCGTCGACAAGACCGGCAAGCTGTTCCTATTTGAATTGAAAGCATGGGAAAGCCGAAAGGAAAATCTACTCCAAGTGATGCGATACGCTCAGATATTCTCAACCTATGATTACGATAGGCTTTCTCAATTGTTGCAGCATGATACAACAAAAAATTTGGCAAAGTTTCATCAGAACCATTTTGAGCTGAATGAACCGCTTGATTCCAGGCAATGGAATCACCAACAAGTCTTGATTGTAATGACTAACGGTTTGGATCATCAAACGCGTGAGGCGGTCCAATATTGGACGTCGCAAGGTGTAGACATCCGCCCATGGATATATCGGGTCTATCAAATCGAGCGTATGTATTTTGTTTCTTTTGACGCCCTTGGCGCCGAAGACGATCCCTATGAAGATGTCGAATCGCGCTTCCACATTATCAACACGAACTACGGCAACAACCCTGCCGACGACCAGTACATGCTGACAGAGCACCGCGCCGCCGCGTTTCACGACCCCTGGAAATACTCGATAACAAACATTGGCAGGAACGACGTTGTGTTTCTATACCGGAACAGGGAAGGGCTCGTCGCTTATGGCAAGGCCAAGGTCCCGCACGGCGTCCGAGCCAGGGGTGACGACGAGGAGTATTACGTCGATCTCCAAGAGTTTAGGCGGATAGACCCGCCCATCTCCTACTCGGAAATGTCCCAGATTGTCGGCTACAAAGTACCGGTGCTTAGAACCTACACCTCTATTTTAAAAGAAGCAGGCGAGGCATTGGTTGAATATCTTAAAACTAGATAATTCTTCCTACGAATATTTTTTATGCTCAAATTTACCTGCATAAGATTCATCAAGGCGTTCTAGACCGGTTTGGCGAGGAGGCAGTTCCCCGGCTACCGGGGGGGCCGATCGCGGACCTTCGCCACAAGCCGGTCGTACTCTGCGTGGGAGCCGATCCAGAACCAGATCATTGTATCGTCGCTTCGTTGCCCGAGAGCGCGCCAGCGCAGGCCGACACGGATGGAATAAATCCGCCTCGAGGGGTGAACTTGCCTGAAACGCATTCCCGGATGGGCCGGGTTTTCGGTCCATGTCCTGAAAGCCTTGCCGGCGTGGCGTTGAACGTTTTCAGGCAGGGCGTGATAAAGGTCCCAAAAGCGGGAGGTCGCCCTGGATTTCATTCCGGCTTGTCGGAACCATTGAAATGCAACGGCGTGGTCTTGCCCGCCTTGTGCTCCTCCATGGCCTCGTCGGCAAGGGTTTCCAAGACATCATGGGAGTCATCGAAGGCCTGTTGCCAGCGCTTGTTGGAATCAATCTCTGCCAACAGGATCGACGCGCACGCGTCCTGCTCCTCGTCCGGGAGTTCCACCAGCCGGGCCAAAACCTTTTGCAATAGCTTCGTCATGAGAGAGAGGATAAACCATCGGTCCATGATCCCCAAATCCAAAACCCCTTCCCGGGACCGCGCCCATGCCTA
Source organism: Pseudomonadota bacterium (assembly GCA_022572335.1). Lineage (GTDB taxonomy): Bacteria > Pseudomonadota > Alphaproteobacteria > Rhodospirillales > 2-02-FULL-58-16 > JACZQZ01. Next base: position 774 of record JACZWD010000161.1, on the reverse strand, counting down.
AGCGCACCGACATAACTTCTGTCCTCATCATCGGCGCCGGGCCCATCGTCATCGGCCAGGCCTGCGAGTTCGACTATTCCGGCGTCCAGGCCTGCAAGGCGCTGAAGGAAGAGGGCTACCGGGTGGTCCTGGTCAATTCCAACCCGGCCACCATCATGACCGACCCGGGGATGGCGGACGCCACCTACATCGAGCCCATCACGCTGGACATCTTAGAGCGCGTCATCGCCCGCGAGCGCCCGGACGCCCTGTTGCCCACCATGGGCGGGCAGACGGGGCTGAACGCGGCCATGGAGCTGGCCGAGGCCGGCGTCCTGAAACGCTACGGCGTCGAGATGATCGGCGCCGACGAAACCGTGATCGCCAAGGCCGAGAACCGCCAGCTGTTCCGCGAGGCCATGGAGCGCATCGGCCTGGAGGTGCCCCGCAGCCGCACGGTCCGTTCGCTGGACGACGCGCACCGGGCCCGCGACGAGATCGGCCTTCCCCTCATCATCCGCCCGTCGTTCACCCTCGGCGGCGCCGGCGGCGGCATCGCATACGACGACGCCGGGTACGACGCCGTGGTCCGCGAAGGCCTCGCCATCTCGCCGGTGGGTGAGGTGCTGGTCGAGGAATCGGTGCTCGGGTGGAAGGAGTTCGAGATGGAGGTGGTGCGCGACAAGGCCGACAACTGCATCATCGTCTGCTCGATCGAGAACGTCGACCCCATGGGCGTACACACCGGCGATTCCATCACCGTCGCCCCGGCGCTCACCCTCACCGACAAGGAAT
>JACZWD010000160.1 GCA_022572335.1 Pseudomonadota bacterium | reverse complement strand
GGGCACGCCCCGAACGGGTTGTTGAACGAAAACAGCCGGGGCTCGATCTCGTCGATGGTGAAGCCGGAAACCGGGCACGCGAACTTGGCCGAAAACACGGTGCGGCCCTCGGGCACGTGGTCCTGGATGCCGGTTGACTTCTTTTTTTTCGGGGTGGTGGAGGTATCGGCCAAATCGACGAAGGCGAGGCCGTCGGCGAGGTTGAGCGCGGTCTCGAAACTGTCGGCGAGCCGCGTTTCCAGGCCTTCGCGCATCACCAACCGGTCGACCACGACCTCGATGTCGTGTTTGTATTTCTTGTCCAGCGTCGGCGCGTCCTCGATGTCGTACAGCGCGCCATCGATGCGCACGCGCTGGAACCCGCGCTTGGCCAGTGCTTGGAGGTCCTTTTTGTATTCGCCCTTGCGGCCGCGGACGATGGGCGCCAGCAGGTAGAGCCGCGTGCCTTCGTCCATCGCCATCACCCGGTCGACCATTTCGCTGACCGACTGGCTTTCGATCGGCAGGCCCGTGGCCGGCGAATGGGGGACGCCGACGCGGGCAAACATCAACCGCATGTAGTCGTAGATCTCGGTCACCGTGCCGACGGTCGAGCGCGGGTTGTTGGAGACGCCCTTCTGGTCGATCGAGATCGCGGGCGAGAGGCCCTCGATGTAGTCGACGTCCGGCTTCTCCATGCGGCCGAGGAACTGGCGCGCGTAGGCGGACAGCGACTCCACGTAGCGGCGCTGGCCCTCGGCGTAGATGGTGTCGAAGGCGAGCGTCGACTTGCCGGAGCCCGACGGGCCGGTGATGACCACCAGCTTGCCGCGCGGGATGGTGACGTCGATGTTCTTGAGGTTGTGCTCGCGCGCGCCTCTGACGACGATGTGTTCGAGCGCCATGTGGTCCTGTGGTCGCGGGCTTGGATCAGCGGACCGCGTCCGCCCACTGATGGTACCACCGGGGCCGCGGTTGCGAGGGGCCGAGGCCGCTGCATGGGGGATCGGTCTAAGCTCAGGTCGCGGCCGGCGGCTTCTAGCGGTCGACGGGGGTCTCGCCCGGCGCGACGACCCAGACGCGGCCGTCGCGGACCTCGGCCTCATACGCCGCCGTATCCGTCGTGAAGCGGTCGACGCACGCGCCGGTCTTGAGGTCGAAGACCGCCGCGTGGAGGGGGCAGATGATCTGGCCCGGCTCGACGTAGCCGTAGCTCAGCATCGCGCCCTCGTGCGTGCAGTAGTTCTCCAGGGCGAAGACGTCCTTGCCGTCCCAGAAGACGGCGATCTCATGGCGGCCCAGCTTTGGGTGCACGAAGTCGAAGGGGAGCGCGCCCTTGTTCTTCAGCTCGTCGAGGCTGCAGACGTCGAAATCGTCCGTTGCCTCCGTCGTCACTGGAGCTCGATGAGCGGGGTGCCGGCGTCCACGGCGGTTCGGGCTACTTCGTCGGGACAAACCTCATCGACAGCGAGTTGACGCAGGGACGCGTACCCCTCGCTGTGAGCCTCTCGCCCAGGAAAACGTGGCCGAGGGGGCCGCCGCCGCCGGTGTCCGCCGGCTGGTTTTCCTGAGCACCATCAAGGTGAACGGCGAGGCCACCGGCGCCGCGCCGTTCTCCGAATCCGACCCGCCGGCGCCCGGGGACGCCTATGCGGTCTCCAAACGGGAAGCCGAGACGGCCCTGTTCGGGATCGCCGCGCAGGGCCCCATGGAAGCGGTGGTCCTGAGGCCGCCCCTGGTGTACGGCCAACGGGTCGGGGGCAACTTCCTGGCGCTGCTGAAGATATGCCGCCTGGCCCCGCCCCTGCCGCTGGGCGCCGTTTCCAACCGGCGAAGCCTGATCTACGCCGGCAACCTGGCCGACGCCATCATACGGTGCCTCACCCACCGGGGCGCGGCGGGCCGGACATTCCTGGTCCGCGACGGAGACGATGTCTCGACCCCGGAACTGATCCGCCGCGTGGGCGCCGCCCTGGGCCGGCCGGCGCGGCTGTTTCCCGTGCCGGCGGCGCTGTTGCGGGCGGCCGGCCGGTTGACCGGAAAATCGGCTATGGTCGCCCGTCTGCTTGACTCCCTTAGGGTCGATGACGGACAAATCCGCCGGGACCTCGGTTGGGCCCCGCCGTTCACCATGGACCACGGACTGGACGCGACGGCAGCATGGTTTACGTCCCCAAACGGTTCGTAGAGAAATTCCGACAGCTGGCGAGGATTCCCGCCCGCGGGTACGTCGCCTATGCCCACGACATCGTCATGGCGGCGGTGTCCTTCGCCCTGTCCCTGTACCTCAGGCTGGGAGACGTGGTGTATTACTATTCGCCGGCGCTCCTGGTCCAGGGGACGATCGTGTTCACGGTGATCTCGGCGGCCGTGTTCTGGTACATGGGGCTTTATCGGGGCGCGTGGCGGTACGCCTCGCTGAACGACCTGTTGGCGATCACCCGGGCGACCGCCGCGGTGGTCCTGATTTTCCTCGTCGTGATGTTCCTGTGGACGCGGCTGGAGACCCTGCCGCGCTCCACCCTGATCATCAACTGGTTCGTGTTGACGGCTCTGTTGGGCGGCCCGCGGTTCTTCTACCGCCTGCTCAAGGACCGGCGCTTCGATTTCGAACTGGAGGACGGGGACCACCGGCGGGTGCCGGTTCTTCTGGTCGGCGCCGGCGACGGGGCGGAGCTGTTCATCCGCGCCCTGCGCCGCCAGCGCGACGCCAACTACCGGGTGTTGGGGATCGTCGCCGAACGGGCGTCGCGGGTGGGACAGCACATCCACGGCGTCGAGGTGATGGGAACCACCGGACACCTGGCCTCCATCGTCGAGCGGCTGGCGGCGGACGGGGAGCGGCCCCAGCGCCTGATCCTCACCAATGAGAACATGGACGGGGCGCGGGTGCGCGCCCTGCTCGACGACGCCGACGGGTTGGGGATGATGCTGGCGCGGCTGCCCAGGCTCACCGACCTCAAGAGCGGCGTCAGCGACAAGGTGGAGATCACGCCCATCGCCCTGGAAGACCTGCTCGGCCGCCCGCAGACGGCCCTGGACCGGGGCGCCATGCGCGCCCTCATCGAAGGCCGGCGGGTCCTGGTGACCGGCGCCGGGGGCAGCATCGGCAGCGAGCTGGTGCGCCAGATCTGCGATTTCGGCCCGTCCGAACTGGTCCTTCTCGACCATTCCGAGGCCAACCTGTATGCCATCGACCTGGAGACCGCCGGACGCAGGCCGGACTTGAGGCGCCACGCCGTGCTCGCCGACGTCCGCGACCGCGGGCGCCTGGACAGGACGTTGGCGAAGTTCCGGCCCCATCTGGTCTTCCACGCCGCGGCGCTCAAGCACGTGCCCATGGTGGAGGCCAATATCTTCGAGGGCGTCATGACCAACGTGGTCGGCACCGTCAACGTCGCCGACGCCTGCGTCAAGGCCATGGTGGCGGCCATGGTCCTGATTTCCACCGACAAGGCGGTCAACCCGGCGAGCGTCATGGGCGCCACCAAGCGCATCGCCGAACGCTACTGCCAGGCGCTCGACGTCCGCCGCGGCACCGGCGACGGGACCCGGTGCGTGACCGTGCGTTTCGGCAACGTGCTGGGGTCCACCGGTTCGGTGGTGCCCCTGTTCCAGCGGCAGCTCGCCGCCGGCGGGCCCCTGACGTTGACCGACCCGGAAATGAAGCGCTATTTCATGACCGTGCGCGAGGCCGTGCAGCTGGTCCTGCAGGCCTCGGCCCTGGGCAGCCGGGACCACGAACAGGAAGGCAAGATCCTGGTCCTCGACATGGGCGAGCCGGTGCGCATCGTCGACCTTGCCAGGCAGATGATCCGCCTTGCCGGCCTGCGCCCGGACGTGGACGTCAAGATCGAAATCATCGGCCCGCGCCCCGGCGAAAAGCTGGCCGAGGAGATGTTCCACGGGGGCGAGCCCCTGGTCCCCACCGAGATCAAGGGAATCCTGGCCGCGGCGCCGCGCGCCGCCGACGCCGGGGAGCTGGCGCGCGCGGTGGGCGAGCTGGCGGAGGCCTGCGGGCGCGCCGACACCGCCGCGGTCATGAAAATGATCCGCCGCCTGGTGCCCGAGTACCGGGCGCCCGGCGAAGACATCCCGCGCGCGGCGTCCGGATGACCCGGCGCGCACGCCGTCCCGTTTCCCCTATCGTAGGAGAGTCCCGTCCATGCCGCCGATCCGCCGCGCCCTGATCTCCGTTTCCGACAAGACCGGCCTGGCCGGGTTCGCCCGCTTCCTCGCCGACAACAAGGTGGAGATATTGTCCACCGGCGGCACGGCGGCTGCCCTGCGCGACGCCGGCATACCGGTCGTCGAGGTCTCCGACCACACCGGCTTTCCCGAAATCATGGACGGCCGCGTGAAGACCCTGCACCCGGCCATCCACGGCGGCCTGCTGGCGGTGCGCGGCGACGCGGCTCACGAAGAGGCGATGAAGGCCCACGGCATCGCGCCGATCGACCTTCTGGTGGTCAACCTGTACCCGTTCGAGGCGGCGGTGGCCGGGGGCGCCGACGCCGCCACCTGCGTCGAAAACATCGACATCGGCGGCCCCGCCCTGATCCGCGCCGCCGCCAAAAATCATCGGTCCGTCACCGTGGTCGTCGATACCGGCGACTACGCCGACGTGATGGCGGACATGAAGGCCGGCGGCGGCGCCACCACGCCGGCCTTGCGCACGCGCCTGGCGGCGACGGCGTATGCGCGCACCGGGTCCTACGACGCCGCCATCAGCGCCTGGTTCAACCGCACCGCCGGCGAGCCCTTCCCGCGCCGCCTGCCGTTTGCCGGCGAGCTCAGGCAGCGCCTGCGCTACGGCGAGAACCCCCACCAGGAGGCGGCGTTCTACGTCGGCGGCGACCCACGGCCCGGCATCGCCACCGCCGAGCAGATCCAGGGCAAGGAGCTGAGCTACAACAACCTGAACGACACCGACGCCGCCTTCGAGCTGGTCGCCGAGTTCGACGGCACCGCGTGCGCCATCATCAAGCACGCCAACCCCTGCGGCGTCGCCGTCGCCGGCAGCCTGCAAGAGGCCTATGCCAAGGCCCTGGCCTGCGATCCGGTCAGCGCGTTCGGCGGCATCGTGGCGGTGAACCGGACCCTGGACGAGGCCTGCGCCGGCGAGATCGTCAAGCTGTTCTGCGAGGTGGTCATCGCGCCGGACGTGGACGACGCCGCCCGCTCCGTCCTCGCCGCCAAGGAGAACCTGCGGGTGCTGGTGACCGGCGCCATGCCCGACGCCCGTGCCCCGGGGACGACGGTGAAGTCGCTCGCCGGGGGCTATCTGGTCCAGGGGCGGGACGCCCAGGTTATCGCCGGCGAGCTCAAGGTGGTGACCAAGCGCGCCCCGACAGACGCCGAGACGGCCGACCTCGCGTTCGCCTTCACCGTCTGCAAGCACGTGAAATCGAACGCCATCGTGTACGCCAGGGACGGCGCCGCCGTCGGCATCGGCGCCGGCCAGATGAGCCGCGTCGATTCGGCGCACATCGCCGCCCGCAAGGCGCAAGAGGCATCCGAGGCGGCGGGGGAAGGCGAAAGCCGCGCCGTCGGCTCGGTGGTGGCGTCGGACGCCTTCTTCCCCTTCGCCGACGGCCTGCTGGCGGCGGCCGAGGCGGGCGCCACCGCCGTCATCCAGCCCGGCGGCAGCATGCGCGACGAAGAGGTCATCAAGGCCGCCGACGAAAACGGCCTCGCCATGGTCTTCACCGGCACCCGCCACTTCCGCCATTGACCGGCGGCGCGGGGCGCGGGGCGAAGCCCCGGAAAACCAAAAAGCGGGGCATTGCCCCGCTTTTTTTTGCCCCGCTCATTCGGCGTTTCAGAAATCTCGATTCCTTGTCACGGACGTAGAAAGCCTGCCCGGATGATTCCTTCGGTTCGCTTTTCCGTGGATTCGTCGAGACGAATTTTCATCCGTGTTTATCCGTGTCCATCCGTGTTCGACCGTGGCCGTTCACCATTCCAGGCCAACGATCTTGCGCCCTCAACGTGCGTGTTCATCCGACACGGATGGACACGGATGGACACGGATGGACACGGATGGACACGGATAAACACGGGAGATCCCC
>JACZWD010000005.1 GCA_022572335.1 Pseudomonadota bacterium | reverse complement strand
ACACCCGAAGTATCACGCGAACTATTTAGCCATGGAAAAGAGACAAATCGCGATATTACCTACAAAGAATTCGATGGCATTGAGGGGCGCAATGGGCACGGGTTATTTCGGATGAGACATTACCAAATTTGGGGTAGAGATTATGAGAAGATTCTCAAAATGGCGTTCAAAGACTGTGTCTAAATGCGGTCGTCCTGCGCGGCAATATTTACTGCGACGAGGCGAGCGGCCAAATGACCGCTTCGGGTCAATTTCAGCCCTCACAGATCAGAACCACCGAGGTCGGTTAACCTTCCTTCCTACTTCTCCACCGCCTATTTCCTGCGCGTCCAGCGCCCCTTTCCCCTGTTTCCCTGCCCCCCCCGATTCCTCCCGATTTTCCCCGCGCATTCCGCGCACATTCCCCCCCCTTCCCCCTGTTTTCCTGCGCGTTCCGCGCACTTTTCCCCCGCTTCCCCCTGTTTCCCTGCGCATTCACGCACATTGTTCCCGTTTCCCCCACACGTTCCCGCACCGTCCCCCAACCGGGCACGATCCGGTTATTCGCCAATGGCAATCATTACAAGGAACTCGATGGTGCCGCCGGAGTGAATTGAACACTCGACCCCGCCCTTACCAAGGGGGGGATGACCGGGTCTAGGCCGTTGTTTTCTTTTGATTGTGGTCCGGACTCCACGGATTTCGCACGTCCGGCAGCCGCCTCGGCCCCGCTCTCCAGCGGTGTCCGGTCTAACTTAAAAAGTGGTTTCGTTCGTGGGGGCAGGTCAGGCCTATGCCCGGATGCGCGCGCTCTTCGGATCATATGGGGACCTGAGGTGCGCCGTGGCGACGAAGCGCTCGCCACCCACGTCCAGCTCGTAGGTGCCGGCCTCGATGTAGGCCCGGTCGACGCCGCCGGCGTTGCGCACCCACCCCAGCGCGACGCTGGCCCCGAGCGTGTGGCCGTAGGCCGCCGACGTGACCTCGCCCACCGATCGGCCGTCGCGCAGGATCAGCTCACCGCCGAACAGCAGGGGCTCGGGATCGGCGAGGACGAACTGGACGAGCCGCTGCGTCAGCCCCTGTTGCCGCTGGCGCACCAAGGCCTCGCGGCCGGTGAACGGCTTGTCGAGGCAGACGGCGAAGGCGAGGCCGGCGTCCAGCGGCGTGCAGTCGGGGCCGATGTCGCGCCCCCAGGCCCGGTACCCCTTTTCGAGCCTGAGCGAATCGAGGGCGTAATAGCCGGCGTCGCGGAGCCCGAAATCGCGCCCCGCGTCCACAAGGTCGTCGTAGACGGAGAGCGCGGACTCCACCGGCACGTAAAGCTCCCATCCCAGCTCGCCGACGTAGGTGACGCGCAGCGCCCGCACCGGGGCCCGCCCGATGCCGATATTGCGCATGGTGGCGAAGGGAAAGGCCTCGTTTCCCAGGTCGGCCCCGGTCAGGCGCGTGAGCAGGGCGCGGGCGCTGGGCCCCATGACCCCGAACACCGCGTAGTCCGAGGTGACGTCGGTAAGCGAGGCCCGGGCCTCGGGCGGGATGTTGCGCCCCATCCAGTCCACATCGCGGGTCGTCTGTGCCGAACCGCTGACGATAAAGTAGGCGTCCCCTGAAAGACGGGTCACGGTGAGGTCGCTTTCGTAGCCGCCGCGCTCGTTGAGCAGGCCGGTATAGACGACCCGTCCCGGCTCGACGGCCATGTCGTTGGCGCACAGGCGCCGCAAGATGCCTTCCGCGTCCCGGCCCTGGAGCAGGAACTTGGAAAACGAGGTCTGGTCGAAAACGGCCACCGCCTCGCGGGCGGCGCGGTGCTCTTCCGCGGCGCGGTCGAACCAGGTCCCGCGCCCCCAGGAATACTCCATCGTGGCCGGCGCTCCCCCGGTGGCGAACCAGTTTGCCCGCTCCCAGCCCATCTTGGAGCCGAAGCAGGCTCCCTTCGCCCGCAGGCGGTCGTAAACGGGCGAGCGGCGCACCGGCCGCGCCGTCTCCAGCTCCCTGAGCGGCCAGGGGATCATGTAGTGCAGCCCCAGGACCTCGGGCACCCGCTCCTTGAGGAATGCGTCGTCGCCCTCGAAGCCGGCGAACCGGCGGATGTCCACCGGCCACAGGTCCTCGGTCGGGGCGCCTTCGACGATCCACGCCGCCAACGCCCGGCCGGCGCCCCCGGCGGCGGAGATGCCCATGGAGTTGAACCCGGCGGCGACGAAGAAATGCCTGAGCTCCGGCGCTTCTCCGAGGATGAAATTGTTGTCCGGGGTGAAACTTTCGGGGCCGTTGATGAACTGGCGCACCTCGGCGTGCTCCAGGGCCGGCACCCGGATGAGGCCGTTCTCCATGAGGATTTCGAACTGGTCCCAGTCGTCGGGGAGCAGGGTGAACTCGAAATCGGCGGGGATTCCGTCCATGCCCCAGGGCTTGGCCTGGGGCTCGAAGCCGCCGAGGACCAGGCCGCCCACCTCTTCCTTGAAGTAGACGTACCCGTCGGGGTCGCGCATCACCGGGAGGTCGGGCGTGACACCGTCGATCTCCCTGGTGACGATGTACATGTGCTCGCACGAATGGAGCGGCACGGCGACGTTGCACAGCCGGCCCACCTGCCTGGCCCATTGCCCGGCGCAGTTGACGACGACGTCGCACGCGACGTCGCCGGCGTCGGTACGCACCCCGGCCGCGGTACCGTTCTCGACGGTTATGCCGGTGACCCGCGTCTTCTCGAAGATCCTGGCGCCCCCGGTCCGCGCGCCCCTGGCCAGGGCCTGGGTGAGGTCGGTGGGATTGGCCTTGCCGTCGCCGGGCAGCCAGATGGCACCAATGAGGTCATCGGTGCGCATCACCGGCCATTTCCGGCCGGCGTCTTCGGGCGTGATCACCTCGGCCTCGACGCCGAAGGCGCGCGCCAGGGCGGCCGTGCGGCGCAGCAGGATCATGCGGTCTTGCGTACGCGCCACGGTCAGGCTGCCGCACCGCTTCCAGCCCGTCGCCAGCCCGGTTTCCGCCTCCAGCGCGCCGTACAGCTCGGTGCTGTATTGGATCAGCCTGGTCATGTTGTGGTGGGACCGGAGCTGCCCGACCAGGCCCGCCGCGTGCCACGTGGTGCCGCCGCTCAGGCGTCCCTGTTCGAGCACGACCACGTCGTTCCAGCCCAGCTTGGTCAGGTGGTAGGCGACGCTGCAGCCCACGATGCCGCCGCCGATGATCACGGCGCGCGCCTGGGTCGGCAGATCCTTTTCCATGTGCCTTGCCTCGCGCCGAATTCCACTTTTCGCGTCCGCGGCCGCTACCCGCCGGGCGGACCCGGCACCCTAATACCAAGGGGCGCTGATCATGACCCATAGAGACGGCTTACCAAGGTTTTCGGCCAGGAGCGTGCGCCGTGGCGATGCGGGGCATCGCAAAGCGTGCGCGACGCCGTCCGAAAGCCTTGGTAAGCCGTAGTTGCGGTCGCGTATGCGGCCCGTCGGAGGGCGTCGGAAAGTTTTGACGATGCACCGCATCGCCTACACCTTTCCTCCTACCCGACGAACCGCCTACGCGATCTCTATGAGTCATGATCAGCGCCCCTTGGTATAGGGGCTACGGTTATCAAGGACAAAGGAAATTAGGGCGCGGCGAGAGGGGGCGGGCCCCGCCCGGAGTCTTCAGGGCGGCACCGGTGTCGATCAGCCGGAACCGGCGGATCCTGCGGCGTTCTCTCCCGGGAGATTGGGGGCGGGCAGGGAGAACCGAACCTACGCGGCGACGGGCACCCGGTCGCCCTCGGCCGGCCGGCCGGCGTCATCCGAATCGCGACCGGCGGCGTCGCGGACCGCGAGGCAATACCCTTCCAGTTCCTCGGCCGTGGCCGGGCGCGTATACAAACCCTCGATCCGCGTCCACACGACACCGTCGTCCTCGCGCATGTAAACGCGGGCGTTTTGCATCCCCGGCACCTCCCTGTACCAAGAACTTTAAAGGTCTCGTCTGCATTGGTCAACTCAAAGCCGGAGCTTTTTGCTTGGTAATACAGTTGCCTGCACCCGCTGCCGGAGACGGATGCCGGCGGCCGCCTTGGCGACGCCGGCCGACCCGGTACCACCGTGGCCAAGGCCGAAGGCCTGCCCCCTGATCGGCGAGGCGGCCCGGAACGGGGCGCGGCCGATCGCTTTTCCGGAGACGTACATCCCGGCGTTTCCCGTGTGGTCGGCGCACGGCGCACCCATCCACAACCACGATCCGTCCAAGCGGCTGAAGCCGCCGGCCCGATTACCCCATCTCCGTGGTTTCCTTTCCTTCAACGGGAAAGACGGAACGTCCCCTTTCGTCAGGGGATGCCCAGGTACTTGTGGGTTTGCAGGCTGAGGCGCCATTGCGGGTGCTCCAGGCAGTACTGCACGGCGAGCGCCGTGTTCGCGTCGCGCTCCGGCCCGTCCATGGGCTGCAGGAAGAAGTGGCGGAACGCGAGGCCGGCGAACCTCTCCGGCTCGGCGCCTTCCTGCGGGTAGACGAGTTTCAGCTCGTCCCCCCCGGCCAGCACCAGCTCGGCGCCGGCCTTGGGACTGACGCAAATCCAATCGACGCCCGGGGGCGCGGGCCGGGTGCCGTTGGTCTCGATGGCGATCTCCAGGCCGGCGCCGTGCAGCGCCTCCACCAGCGCCTCGTCCAGTTGCAGGAGCGGCTCGCCGCCCGTGCACACGACAAGTGAGCGGCCGCCCGCCGCCCGGGGCCACTTGGCGCGCACCGCCTGGCCCAGCGCCCGGGCCGTCGGGAAGACACCGCCGCCCGGCCCGTCGGTGCCGACGAAGTCCGTGTCGCAGAACCCGCACGTGGCGGCCGCCCGGTCCGCTTCGTTGCCGGACCACAGGTTGCACCCGGCGAACCGGCAGAACACCGCGGGCCGGCCCGTCTGGGCGCCTTCGCCCTGGAGAGTGTAATAGATTTCCTTGACCCTATAGGCCATGGCTCAGCAGTGCCTCAATCGGCGCCCGGCGGCAACCCGTTTTTTACGATTCTCCGGGCCGCGCCGCCGCCCTATTCCGCGGCCCGCGAGGGCGGCGGGCGCCACACCAGGACCGGGTTGCGCGCCGCCGCCGTTTCGTCCAGACGGCGCCTGGGTGTCAACCGCGGCGCCTCCTTGAAGTGCCTGGCATCGCCCGCCCTGGCGCGCTTCGCCAACCCTTTCACCGTGCGGATGAACTGGTCCAGGGTCGCCTTGCTTTCGGTTTCGGTGGGCTCCATGAGCAGGGCGCCATGGACGACCAGGGGAAAGTACATGGTCATCGGGTGGAAGCCCTCGTCGATCATCGCCTTGGCGAAGTCGAGCGTGGTGACGCCGGTATCCTTGAGGAAGGAATCGTCGAACAACACCTCGTGCATGCACGGCCCTTCGAACGGCACGCTCAGGGTGTCCTTGAGGCGCGCCAAAAGGTAATTGGCGTTCAGCACGGCGTCCTCGGCCACCTGCTTGAGCCCGTCCGAGCCCAGGCTCATCATGTACGCTAGCGCCCTCACCATCATGCCGAACTGGCCGTGGAAGCCCTTGACGCGCCCGAGCGGATGGGCGCTCGAGTCGCCCGCGTGCTCGACCAGGGCGAAGCCGTCGCCGCGCCGCTCCACCATGGGCAGCGGCGCATAGGGCACCAGCGGCGCCGACAGAACCACCGGCCCGCTGCCGGGGCCGCCGCCGCCGTGGGGCGTCGAAAACGTCTTGTGCAGGTTCAGGTGCATGCAGTCGATGCCCAGGTCCCCGGGCCGGACGCGCCCGACGATGGCGTTGAAGTTGGCCCCGTCGCAGTAGAAGAAGGCGCCCGCGCCGTGCACCGCGTCGGCGATTTCGATGATGTCGTTTTCGAACAGGCCGCAGGTGTTGGGGTTGGTCAGCATGATGGCGGCCACGTCCGCGTCCAGCTTCGCCTTAAGCGCCCCCACATCGACCCGGCCGCGTACGTTGGCGGCGATGGTCTCGACCGCATAGCCGCAGGCGTGGGCGCTGGCCGGGTTGGTGCCATGGGCGGATTCGGGCACCAGCACGCGCTTGCGGGCGTCGCCCCGGGCTTCGAGGGCGGCGCGGATGGTCATCAGGCCGACGACCTCACCGTGCGCGCCCGCCGCCGGCGCCATGGTGATCCCCGGCATGCCGGTGAGCACCTTCAGCCAGTGGGCGCAGGCGTCCATCAGCTCCAGGGCCCCCTGCACGGTGCTTATCGGCTGCAGCGGATGGAGGCCGCCAAGGCCGGGCAGGCGCGCCAGCCGCTCATTGAGCCGGGGGTTGTATTTCATGGTGCACGAGCCCAGGGGGTAGAGGCCGCTGTCGATGCCGTAGTTCATCCGGCTGAGGCGCAGATAGTGGCGCACCACCTGGGGCTCGGACAGGCCCGGCAGGCCGATGGCGCCGCTGCGCCCGAGCCCGCCGAGGCGGTCGTTTCCCGGGCCCGGCTCCGGCGCCGGCAGATCGACGCCCGAGAGCCCCGGCGAATCCTGCTCGAAGATCACGGCTTCTTCCAGGGCCAGGCCGCGGTTTCCGGTGAGGGTGGCGTCCACGTCGGCCATCACAGCACCTCCCGGAGGGCCTCCGCCAGCGCGTCGATGTGGGCTTCGGTGTTGGCCTCGGTCACCGCCACCAGGAGCAGGTGCTCGAGCTCGGCGCGGCCCGGAATCAGGCGCGCCACCGGTACGCCGCCAAGGATTTTCCTGTCCGCCAGCGCGTCCACCACGGCCAGGGCGGGCTTGGGCAGGCGGACGGTGAACTCGTTGAAGAAGGTGTCGTTGACCACGTCGATGCCGTCGATGCCGGCGAGCCTGTCCGCCAGCCGTACCGCGCCGGCGTGATTGAGCGCCGCCAAGCGGGCGAACCCCACCTCGCCCAACAGGGTGAGGTGTATGGTGAAGGCCAGCGCGCACAGGCCGGCATTGGTGCAGATGTTGCTGGTCGCCTTCTCCCGGCGGATGTGCTGCTCGCGGGTCGAGAGCGTCAGCACGAAGCCCCGGCGCCCGTCCACGTCGGTGGTTTCGCCGACCAGGCGCCCCGGCATCTGGCGCAGGTGCTTTTGCCGCGCCGCCAGCACACCCACCGTCGGGCCGCCGAAGTTGAGCGCGTTGCCCAGCGACTGGCCCTCGACGGCGACGATGTCGGCGCCCATCCCGCCCGGGGGCCTGACCGCGCCCAGGGACACGACCTCGGTGACCACCACCACCAACAGCGCCCCGGCGGCGTGGCACGCTTCGGCGAGGGGGGTGAAATCCGTCAGGTGGCCGAAAAAACCCGGGTTCTGGACGACCACGCAGGCGGTCCCGTCGTCGACGCCCGAGGCCAGGTCTTCGCCGCCCCGCCAGTCGGGCCCGGCGGCCGTTATCTCGATGCCGAGGAACCGGGTCATGGTCTCCGTCACCTCCCGGTAGTGGGGATGAAGCCCGCCCGACAGCACCACCTTTTTGCGTTTGGTGATGCGTGCCGCCATGGTCACCGCCTCGGCGCAGGCCGTGGCCCCGTCGTACAGGGAGGCGTTGGCGACCTCCATCCCGGTAATCAACGCCACCTGTGTCTGGAATTCGAACAAATAGGCAAGGGTGCCCTGGGAGACTTCCGGCTGATAGGGGGTATACGACGTGAGGAACTCTCCCCGTTGGATCAGGTGGTCGACGGCGGCGGGCACATGATGACCATAGGCGCCGGCGCCGAGGAAGGACGGCACGTCGGCGGCACTCAGGTTCCTCGCCGCCATGGCGGAGAACGCGCGCTCCACCTCCATCTCGCCCAGGTGTTCGGGCAGCTCGACGGGCCCGTCCCGCCACGCCTCCTGGGGAACGTCGACGAACAGATCGTCGACAGAGCCGACACCGATGGCGGCCAGCATCTCGCGACGGTCGCCGTCGGTGAGTGGCAGGTAGCGCATTACGAAAGGCTCTCGACGTATTCCTGGTAAGCGGCCCCGTCCATGAGGCGGTCCACCTCGCCGGGGTCGGCGATCTTCATCTTGAAGAACCAGCCCTCGCCCATGGCGTCGGTGTTGACCGTGCCCGGGTTGTCGGCGAGGTTTTGGTTGACCTCCGTGACCTCGCCGGCGACGGGAGCGTTTATCTCGCTCGCCGCCTTGACGGATTCGACCACGGCCGCTTCCGCGCCCTGCGTCATCTCGGCGCCCACCTCGGGCAGTTCCACATAGACGATGTCGCCGAGCTGTTCCTGGGCGTACTCGGTGATGCCGACGACGCCCACGCCGTCTTCGACGCGGATCCACTCATGTTCCTTGGTGTATCTCACGATTGCCATGGGGGCCTCGCTTTTCCCTATCTTTTGAAATACCGGTGTTCGACGAACGGCAGCTTCGCCACGCGGGCCGCCAGCGCCTTGCCGCGCACCATCAGGCTGACCGGGGTGTCGGAGCGTGCACGCTCGGCCTTTACGTAGCCCATGGCCACGGGGCCGCCAACGGTCGGGCCGTACCCGCCGCTGGTGACCTCGCCGATGACGGGACCGCCTTCGGCGCCGTCGGGCTCGGTGATCGGCGCGTGGGCGCGGGCCGGGATTTTTCCTTCCGCGCGCAACCCGACCCGCTTGCGCTCCACACCCTCGGCCAGCTGGCGGGCGATGACGGCGGCGCCGGGGAAGCCGCCCTCGGCACGGCGGCGCTTGCCGATGGCCCAGGACAGCGCCGCCTCCACGGGCGTGGTGGTTTCGTCGATGTCGTTGCCGTACAGGCACAACCCGGCTTCCAGGCGCAAGGATTCGCGGGCGCCGAGCCCCGCCGGCCTGACCTCCGGTTCATCGAGGAGCAGGCGGGCCAGGTGCTCCGCCTCCTCGGCGGGGACGGAGATCTCGAATCCGTCTTCCCCGGTGTACCCGGACCGGATGACGAAACACGGCACGTCGGCCACGCTCAGGGATTCGCCGGTCATGAAAAGCATGTGACGGCACGGCGGCGCCAGGCGCGCCAGCACGTTCACCGCCGCCGGTCCCTGCAGGGCCAGCAGCGCCCGGTCCGACAGCACCTCTATTTTGCACCGCCCGCCGATATGGGCCTCGAAATGGGCCAGGTCCTTGTCCTTGCAGGCGGCGTTGAGGACGACGAACAGGTGGTCGCCGCCGTTGGTCACCATCAGATCGTCGATGATGCCGCCCCGGTCGTTGGTAAGAACGGTGTAGCGGGTCTTGCCGACAGGCAATTCCTGGAAGTCGCCGGGCACGAGGGTCTCCAGGGCCGCGGCCACGTCTTCCCCGCGCAGGATGACCTGGCCCATGTGGGAGACGTCGAACAGCGCCGCGTTTTCACGCGTATGCAGGTGTTCGGCGATAATGCCCTGGTACTGCACCGGCATTTCGTAGCCGGCAACCGGCGCCATCCTGGCGCCCCGTTCGCGGTGCAGGGCGTAAAGAGGTGTTCGTTCGAGGTCTTGGCCCTGGATATCGTTCACGTGGTTCTCCAACAAATTCGCAGGCACGTTCGGCCCGGAATTCAAGGCCGGCGAATGCCCCCTCTGTCTCGGAACCTGAAAGATTCCCCGGCCCGCTTCCGGTCCGGGTTACATCTTCGGTGAGGCGCCCGGCGGCTTAAGCTCCGTGCGCCTGCTCTCCAGAGCCTCATCGCCCTGCGGTCCGTTTGCCTGAGAGTTTCCGGGGCGGTTGCTCCTTCGGCGCCGGCCATCGACACCCGGCCGGTCTCTCCCGCAGCGGTCTACTGAGGAACCTTATGCAATCGTCATTTTGTGTGTCGGATGTTCACCTCTCCGGTGGCAAAACAGTTTACCGCCTCCCGGTCGAAGGTCAATAACCGGGGGATCCCGCATTCAGCGGACGGACTTCCGTGCGCGCCGATTGTATTCCAGTTCCGCGCGCGAAAGTTGGAAACCAACGAAGACCTCGAAGTCCTGCCCGCTCTGGCCCACCTTCATCGGAATTTCCAGGACCACGGGATTGTCGGTAACGAAGAGGCGGGTGCGGTTGCCCGGGAACACCACGGTGATGTTGAAACGCTGCTTGTTCAGGACATTGCGCGACGAATCGGTGATGCCGACGAAATAGAGGAACGCCGCCCGGCCGTCGCGGTTGGCGGGTCCGCGCGCCGCCTCGATGACCAGGGCGACTTTCATCGAAAGCGCCCCGTTCGCCCTTTTTCCATCGTTGGCGTAGGCGCAGCTTCCGGTGACGCCGCTGACCACGCCTTCGTACAGGACGTCGGTGAGATCCCTGCCCGGCCCCGGGCGGAACTTGGTAAGGGTGGCGGCATCCCCAAGGATCGAGATGCGCGGACACGGGGGCGGCGGTTCTTCCTCCTGGAACACGGTGCACGCGGCCACGGCGAGAGCCAAAATTGCCGCGGCCCGGCCCGGAATTGCGGCGGCGGTCCCGGGGAATGTCACAGCGAGGAATGGGTGCCGTCGCAAAACGGCTGGGTCCCGGTCGATTTGCAGCCGCACAGGTAAACCGTTTTTGTTTCCTCGGCGACGAATTTTACGGGCGTGAAGCCGGTGTCCTTGTGGCTGCCGTCGCACCAGGGCTGCTTGGCGCTGCGCCCGCACCGGCACCAGTAATAGGTCACGCCGGCCGTGATCTCGACGGCGAACGGCGATTTCTGTGCTACGACGGCTTTGTCCATGGGGTCCGGTCCTTCGATCATGGGCTGCGATGGGGTGTTCCGCGAAGGGGCCCAATTCCGACGGACTTTAGAGGACAGATGTTGGGCATACAAGATCACCGGGGACGGGGCCCTGGAAACGGAAGGAGCGCCTGACAGGGGCTTGCCGCACCGTGGTCGTAAATCTATTGTTGCTCTTCGATTAGATCGCGCTCGCCCCGGATTAAGAGGTGCGGATGGCTGAGGACAAGGGTGGGGGATTCAAAGGCAAGTTCGGTCCCCGGCGCGCCGGCCTGGACAGGCGGTCGGGACGGGACAGGCGGCAACTCACCAGGGATTTCGACGAGCCGGAGAGGCGCTCGGGAGACGAGCGGCGGCGCATACGGGACAGGCGGAAACTCCCGGACCGGCGGAAACCTTCGAACCGCCGGCAACCGCCGGACAGACGCACGTGACGGAATAGGGACCGGCCGACCGCCCCAACCGCCCCTGGCCGGGGGTGATCCTTCGACGATACCCTCTCAACCGCCGTCACGGTCCGCCGCCACGCGGCGGCGGAATTTCGCGTTCATAAACAACAACCAGCCGACGGCGCCGAGCAGGACGACGATAACCAGCCAGCCGACTCGCGGGCCGAACGGGCAGCGCGCGCCTTCGGGCGGGCGGGCGGGGCCGCTCCTGGGAGATGTGGCCACGTGGACGATCGGCGCCAGCCAGAATACGATGACGAAAATCCAGGCGGTGGTCGTGTCCATGGGGTCATATTGCGGCAAAGGAATGCCCGTGTCTTCCCGTTTCCCGGGGAAGGCGGGGACGCGATCCCGTTCAGGTGCCGGCGGGGACCCGTCCCGCCAAGGGCGATAGGCCGGCGGACCGATGCTGGCGAAGGCGATTTCGGCGAACGCCCGGGTGCTGTTGTCGCCCCGCGGTTTCCACCTCTGCCTGGCGGCCTACCTGATCGTGCTGTTCGTGGTCCGCGCCTATCTCTTTCCCGGCGCTTCCGAGGACGACGCGGAACAGCTGTTCTTCGCCCAGGCGTTCGCCTGGGGCTACAAGCCGAAACAGCCGCCCCTTTACACCTGGCTGGTGCTGGCCAGCCAGTGGGTCTTCGGCGTCGGCATACCCGCCGTTTCGGTGGTCAAGTTCTCGGCCCTGTTTGCCATGTACGCCTTTCTGTACCGGTCCGCCTATCTGGTTCTCAGGGAACAGCGCCTAGCCGTGCTGTCGGCGATCGCGGCCCTTGGCATTTACAACGTGGGCTGGGAATCGGTGATGAACTACAGCAATACCGTGCTGCTGGCGGCGCTGTGTGCGGCGACCCTTTATGCGGTGCTGCGCCTCGAGCACGGAAATACGATCGCCGGGCAGACGGCACTCGGCCTCGCGGTCGGCTTGGGATTGCTCTCGAAATACAATTACGTGCTCTTCCTCGCCCCCATGGCCGTCGCCTGCGCCGTCCATCCGGGGCTCAGGGCCAGGCTGTTCTCGGCCAAGGGACTGGTCACCCTTGCCGTGGCTGCGGTGGTCGCCGGCCCCCACTATTACTGGGCGTTGACAAGCGCCGGCGGTTTCGCCGCCGTCGCCGACGTCGCCCCGCCGGACACCCACGGGGGCGGATACCTCACAGCCGTCGCGTGGGGTCTGTCGAGCGCGGTGTACCGCACCCTTGCCTTCCTGTCGCCGTTGCTGATCCTGTTCCTGGTTTTCTTTCCCGGGGCCTTCCGTCCCCTCGCCACCTCCGCCACCGGCGGCGAAGCGGCCCGGCGGCGCCGGCTGTTCGAGGTGTTCTTCCTCGCCTTCGCCGGTCTCGGCGTTGCCGGGATCCTTGCCTTCCAAGTGAGCGAGGTTCGTACCCACTGGATGATGGTCCTGGTCGGCTTTCCCATCTACGTGTTTGCCCGCGTCCAGGCCGTGGGACCGCCGCAACGGGTTCTGGAGCGCTTCGCCGGGGTCGTGTCCGTGCTTGCCGCCGCGGTCGTCGTGGCGATGGGCGTGCGCTCCGCCGTCGCGCCCCTGGAGTGCAAGAAATGCGCCCTGTTCATACCCTACGCCGATCTGGCCGCGCGGATCCGCGCCGGCGGTTTCACCGGGGGCACGATCGTCGCCCTGGACTACCCCAACCAGATCGGCGGCAACCTGCGCGTCTATTTTCCCGAATCCCGCGTCGTCGACCGGCGATTCCTGCCCTTCCGGCCGCCGGCGCGGACGTCGACGGGCGATTGCCTGGTGGTGTGGAACACCGCCATCGGGCCGCTCGCCGACGTCAAGCCCCACATGATGAGACACGCGGCGGCCCGCTTCGGCACCGGTTTTCAAGAGAACGAACCGGTGTATTTCGCCGAGGCCCCGATGGCCCGGTCCGGCGGCCGGATCGTCCGCCTGGCCTACATGCTGGTACGGGAAAATAAGGGCAGGTGCACCTGAGCGTCCTTTCATGGGCCCGGTCCGATACGATACTATGTTCCGTCATCGCACCCGGCTCGGCAGCCATCGCGCGGGACGGGAGGAGGAGGCGGAGTGGTGCTTCCCGGTGTTCTTCGGAAAAGGCGCCGAACCACATGAGCAAGGCATCGCCGGAAACGGACGCCGGAGGCGAGGTAGGCCTAGGCCTATCCGCCGTTGTCCCCCTTTACAACGAAGAACGGTCGGTCGCGGAGCTGGTGGAGCGCCTCATCGACGGTCTTGGCGCCACCGGGCGAACCTTCGAGATCGTGCTCGTCGACGACGGGTCCACGGACGGAACCGCGCCGGCCATCGCCGAGGCCGAAGCCGCCCACGGCGCCGTCCGCGGCGTTTTCCTGTTGCGCAACTACGGGCAATCGACGGCGCTCCAGGCCGGGTTCGACAAAAGCCGCGGGCGGATCGTGGCGACCCTGGACGGGGACCTGCAGAACGATCCGGCCGACATCGTGCGCATGCTCGAGGTGATGGAGCGGACCGGCGCCGACCTGGTTTCCGGATGGCGCAAGGAGCGCAAGGACGGCAGACCGCGCGTCTGGGCCTCCCAGGTCGCCAACATGATCATCTCGCGCATCACCGGCGTCGTCCTCCGCGATTACGGTTGCGGGCTCAAGCTCTATCGCCGCGCGCTTCTCGATCACATCCGCATCTACGGCGAGATGCACCGCTTCCTGCCCGCCCTCCTGGCGGAAGTGGGGGCCCGGGTCGTGGAGACCGACGTCGCCCACCACCGGCGCAGGTACGGGCAGTCCAAGTACGGCTTCGGCCGCATCGGGCGCGTTGTCCTCGACCTTATCCTGATCCGCTTCCTGCACCGCTACATGCACCGGCCGTTGCACCTTTTCGGCGGTGTCGGCCTGCTGGCCCTGGTCGCGGGCGGCCTGATCTCGCTTTATCTGACGTTTCTCAAGCTCGGCCTCGGGGACTCCATAGGCGGCCGTCCGCTTCTCCTGCTCGGCGTGTTCCTGATGCTGATCGGCATCGCCTTCATCGGGCTGGGGCTGATCGGCGAGCTTGTGATCCGCGTGCTGCACGAACCGTCGGGACGCCGCCAATACCTGACCACTTCGTCGCCGCCGCGCATGGCGGACGGGACGTCCGATACGCCAGCGCGATCCTCCGGCGCCGACTGACGGCGGGCCGGTGCTCCCCATGGCGGGGACCCGCGGCGAGGCCGCGCAGGTCCGCATCACCGGCGACGACCAGGACCGTCTCGCCATGGCCTCTCGGTATGGTCACGCCGAGAATCCCGTCGTCGTCCGGGCCCTGTCGGGGAATCGGAAAATTCCGCGTTCCGGGGCGCAAAAAGCCCCACCGTTTCGCGTAACGCGACGCGAAATGCGAATTCCGCCATCCGGCATGGCGCGTCTCCCGGTGTTTACCTCGCTCGCAGGGAAGAAACGCAACATGCGTGCCAACCGGGAGGAAAAGTGCGGGACGCCCCTTGGTAGTAGCCGAGGGGTAAACTGCCGGCGTCTTCTGGCCGTTCAAGGGAAAGCCGCCGCGCGCTTAAATTGAACGTAAATCGAACGCCGATTTTTGGCGGCGCTCAACGGGCGAACGCCAGGGCGGCGATCCCGTAAAGGCCCATGGCCAGGGCGACGACCACGGCGAAGCCGACGTGGGTGGCGAGCAGGCTCGCCAGCACGGCGCTCAGGACCGAGGCACAGCCGTTCACGCCCCAGGCCCAGGGAACCAGGCGCGGCGCCTGGTCGGCGATGCGCCTCAGGCCAAGGGGAAACGGCATGCCCATGAAAAAGGCCAGGGGCGCGATCAGCACAACCGAAACCAGGATCTTCACCGGATCGGATTCGGCCATCAGCCAGCCGAAGAGCACCGGCAGCACGGCCAGATACACCCCCGCGAAAACGATGATGCCGGCCACCGCCAGGGAAATCGGCCCGATGCGGGCCGCCGCCCGGTGTTCGGCGAGCCGGGCCGAGTATCCGCTGCCCAGCCCCGCGAACACCAGAAAGGCCGCCAGCACGACGGAGATGGCGTACAGGGGATGGCCGAGGAAAAGCACGAAACGCTGGATGAACGCGATCTCGACGAACAGGAACGCTAGGCCAAGGGCAAGGAAATATACCATCACCCGGCCGCGTCCCGGAGCGCCCGGCGCCGCCCCCTCCCCGCGCCCCATCCAGGCCAGCGGCAGGACGATGAGCAGCACGCTGACAATGGCCGCCTGAGCCAGGGTCGCGGCCACGATAAGATAGCCGCCCTCGAGCAGCGTCATCGCGGCCCGGCCCCTGATGGCGAGGACTTCGGGCAACAGGCGCCACTTGAAGAAGCGGAAGAAGTAGGGCCGGTCATCGGTGGCCGGGGCGATGTGGAACTTGTAGTCCTCGAGGAACCGCTCCCGCCCCGGGCCCAGCAGGGCCGCCGTTCCGTCGTAAAGAAAGGGTTCGCGCCAGCGGTTGAAGCGGTTGGCTTCCTCGGGCGCCATGCCCGGATAATAGGAGACGTCGAACGATCGGGCCTCGGCGAACCGGCGGATGGCAGCGATGTTTTCGGCCGTCAGCGGGCCGTTCTTGACCATCAACGTCGCCGTGTTCCAGCTCCGTATCAGGGCCAGCCGCTCCCCCGGCGCCGCCACGCCCAGCCCCTCGAGCGCGGCGATGGCGGTGGCAAACAGTTTCAGGCTGTCCCGGGGCGGCACCCGCAGCCAGCGGGTGATGGCCAGAATGCCGCCGGGCTCGAGGCGGGCGAGGTACGCCTCGAACGCCTCCACCGTGTAGAGCGCGCTTTCCTTCAGGGCCAGCACCCCGGCGGCGGACGCGGTGAAGGAATCGAGCAGGCCGACGTGGATCAGGTCCCAGCGCTGGCCGGTGGCCTCGACGAAGCTGCGCGCTTCGCGTATGTGCAGCCGCACGCCCGGGGTCCGGAACAGGCGGCCGGCGAACCCGCCGCCGTCCCGGCGCACCAGGTCCGCCATCTGCGGGTTGATCTCCACCGCGTCCACCTGCCGGGCCGCGTGGTAGAGCGCGCGCAACACGTCGGCGCCGCCCCCGGCGCCGAGGATCAGGGTCCTGGGCCGCCTCAGCAGGTGGAAGGGCAGGGCCGCCGTCTGCTGGTCCAGGTAGGCCAGCTTTGCGAAGGTGCCGTCGAAGCGGGTGATGACGGTCAGCCCGTCGCCGTCGGTGAACACCCCCAACTGGGGCGGCGGCCCGGCCTTGGCGGTCAGGCTCAGGCCCGGGGCATGGCGGAACGGGACGGCGGGACTTTCGACCACGCTGAGCAGGCCGAGGGGGCTGGAGCGTTCGGCGATCACCCGGGCCTGGGGGACATGGAGGGCAAGGCTGAGACCCTTGTACGGGGAAGGCTGGGGCGCGATCCAATCGGCCGGCCAGGCAAACGGCACGGCAAGGGCCAGGGCGGCCAGCAGTCCCGCCGGCCACCTGGGGCCGGGGCCGGCGAAGGCGATCACGGCGGCGGCCGCCAGCCCCAGGCCGCCCAATGCCCTGAGATAGTCCTCCGGCGCCAGCACGAACAGGGCCAGGAGCACCAGGGACGCGCCCGCCCCGGCGCCCATGAGGTCGGCGCGGTAAATGGCGCCGATGCGCTCGCGAAACCGGGAAAGGGCGAGGCCGACACAGGTGGCGGCGCAAAAGAACGGCAGCGCCAGCAGCAGGTAGATCTGCAGAAGGGCGGCCTGCTGGCCCAGGTCCCAGACGACCTCCAGGGGATTGAACGGCACCCGCCGGGCAAGCGCGAAACACGCCACGGCGGAAATTCCGAAGGCGGCGGCGAAGCCGGCGAACGCCCGATGGAACCGGGGCTCCAGCCAGCGCCGGGCAAAGACCAGGAACGTGCCGCTGGCGCCGACGCCCAACAGCGCCAGGCTGATGATCATGAAGGCGAAGTGGTGCCACAGGATGATGGAGAACAGCCGGATGAGCAGGATCTCGTAGCCGAGGGCCGCCGCCGACAGAAGGGCAACCGCGACCACGACCGCCATGGTCAGTGGCCGCCGGTCAAGGGCACGAAAGCGACCGGCAGCATAAGCCGCGTCGTCACCTTGCCGTCCAAATCCTTCTCCACCAGCACCAGGTGCTGGACCAGGAAGGGGGCGCCCACCGGAATCACCATCCGCGCGCCGGGGCGGAGCTGGGCGACCAGGGGCGGCGGGATGTGGCTGGAGGCGGCGGTGACGACGATGCCGTCGAAAGGGGCGTGGGCCGGCCAGCCGTAGTAGCCGTCGCCGGTGCGGGTGGTCACGTTGGCGTAGCCGGCGGCGGCCAGCCGTCCCTTGGCGCGGTCGGCCAGGGGCGGCACAATTTCGATGGTGTAGACGTGCTTGACAAGCGGGGCCAGGACCGCCGCCTGGTAGCCCGACCCGGTGCCGATCTCGAGCACCACGTCGTCGCCGTCGACCTCCAGCAGATCGGTCATCAACGCCACGATGTAGGGCTGGGAAATGGTCTGCCCGTAGCCGATGGGGAGCGGCCGGTCATCGTAGGCCCTGTCACGCAGGGCCTCGG
The DNA here is from genome assembly GCA_022572335.1 of Pseudomonadota bacterium. GTDB lineage: Bacteria > Pseudomonadota > Alphaproteobacteria > Rhodospirillales > 2-02-FULL-58-16 > JACZQZ01. Next base: position 6,949 of record JACZWD010000005.1, on the reverse strand, counting down.
GGACGAAGGCATGCCTGGGCACCTCGGCCATGACGTCCAGCACGTCCGGGGACAGGGCCCGCCGTCCCGGGGAAAGCGGCGCGTAACCCGCGATCGCCTCGATGACGCGGACCATTTCCTGGCGCGGCGCGGCGTACCCGTCGGCGCGCGGCAGGGGGGCCGTGTCGCCGGCCGCCGCCGGGGCGACTTCGAGGACCGGCAGCAGGGCCACCGCTCCGACGCGCGCCCACTTCGCGAAACCGCTGGTCACCATCCGTGTCTCCCCGGATACCGGCTTTGGGTCAAATGTCCGAGAGGGATTGGGTAAGGTTTTAGCGCATATTCGCGCACCGGGCCATGGGGCGGCGGCAACGGGACGGCAACCGTGACGCGGGCTGGCCGCGCGGACGATGTGAGCGGCATCCGGCGCCGCCCCGGCGGCCCGCGTGCCTAACCGCGACCGGGCGGTCGCCCCTAGGGGAGACCACCGAGTTCGCCGCCGGCGTTCGGCCCTTGTCAGGGGGGGCCGCGTTCCGTAAGAAACGCGGGGGCCGCGGGGGCGTCCCCCGCATACCGTAGCCGGGGGGACACCCCCCTTGTCCCCCCGGGGGCCGCCCGGTCCTTCGCAGCGGAACCGTGAAAGGGTTTCCATGGCCGTTTACACCGAGGTTACCGACGAGGAACTGACCGCTTTCGTCGCCGAGTACGAGATCGGCGAGCCGTTGTCGTGCAAGGGCATCGCCGAGGGGATCGAGAACTCCAACTACCTGCTCGCGGCCGAGGGCGGCACCTACATCCTGACCCTTTACGAAAAAAGGGTGAACGGCGCCGACCTGCCGTTCTTCCTCGGCCTCATGGAGCACCTGGGGGCGAGGGGCGTTCCCTGCCCGACGCCGCTCAAGGGCCGGGACGGGCAGATGTTGCGGACCCTGTGCGGGCGCCCGGCGGCGATCGTCACCTTCCTGGACGGGATGTGGCCCCGGCGCATTACGCCGGAGCATTGCGCGCGCCTGGGCGAGGCCATGGCGCGCATGCACCTGGCGGGGCTGGATTTCCACCTCGGGCGCGCCAACGCCCTGTCGGTGGATGGCTGGCGCCCGCTCCTCGACGCGTCCGCCGCCCGGGCCGAGGAGGTCAGGCCGGGACTGGCCGAGGACCTGGAGGCGGAGCTGGATGATCTGGAAAGCCGCTGGCCGGCCGGCCTGCCGAGCGGGGTCATCCATGCCGATCTCTTTCCCGACAACGTGTTTTTCCTTGCCGATCACCTGTCGGGCATCATCGACTTCTACTTCGCGTGCAGCGACTTTTTCGCCTACGATCTGGCCATCTGCCTGAATGCCTGGTGTTTCGAAACCGACGGCAGCTTCAATATCACCAAGGCGCGGCGCATGCTCACCGCCTATCGCAAGGTGCGCGACTTCTCGGCGGACGAGTTGGACGCCCTGCCCCTGCTGGCCCGGGGCAGCGCCATGCGCTTCCTGCTCACCCGGCTGTACGACTGGCTGAACACGCCGCCCGGTGCCCTGGTGACGCCCAAGGATCCGCTCGAGTACATGAAAAAGCTCGAGTTCCACCGGGGCGTCCAGGGCCCCGGCGCCTACGGACTGGACTGACGCGGTGAAGGCCGGGGACAAGGATACGGTGCACATCTACACCGACGGGTCCTGCAGCGGCAATCCGGGCCCGGGCGGCTGGGGGGTGTTGCTGCGCTGGCGCGGGGTCGAGAAGGAGATGTCCGGCGGCGAGGCCGCGACCACCAACAACCGCATGGAACTGACGGCGGTGATCCAGGCCCTGAGGGCGCTGAAAGGACCCAGTGTCGTCGCGCTCTACACCGACAGCCAGTATGTGCAGAAGGCGATGACCGAATGGCTGGCCAATTGGAAGGCCAAGGACTACCGCGTCAAGGGCGGGGGCCTGCGCAAGAACCACGACCTGTGGCGCCAGCTGGACGAGCTGTCGCGGCGCCATCGCATCCGCTGGCACTGGGTCCGGGGCCACGCCGGGGACCCCGGGAACGAGCGCGCCGACGAGCTGGCGCGGCGCGGCATGGAAGAGGCGCGGAACGGCGCGGCGGCGGCCCCGGATATAAAGTGAACCGATGCGGTCAAAGGGGCGTTGCCCCTTTTGATCCCCACCAAGGGCCAACGGCCCTTGGAACCACATAAACGGAGTCCAGGGGTTTCGAAAATCCCTGGCCCCGGCGATTTATGCGAAGGCGTGATCGACCAGGGTCCTGGCCGCCCTGCGGGCGTTCTTGGCGGCGTCGGCCTGGCCGGCGACGTGGGCCATTACGATGGCCCCTTCGGCGAGCAGCATGAGCTCCCGGGCCAGCGCTTCGGCGTCCCGGGCACCGGCGGCGGTGGCCAGCTCCCGCACATAGGCGAGGACGAGGCGCAGGTGCTCGGCCGCGGCGACGTGGATCGGGTTGTCCGCGCGGGCGAATTCCGCCGAGGCGTTGATGAACATGCAGCCGTTGAAGTCGCGGCCGCCAATCCATTCGTCGAGGGCGTCGAAGATCGCCAACAGGCGTTGGCGGGGCGCCTGGGCCCGGCTTTCCACCGCCCGCATGAACCAGTTGCGGAAGTGCTCGTCGCGCCGGCGCAGGGCCGAGAGGATGAGTTCGTCCTTGGACTTGAAGTGCTTGTAAAGGGTCATCTTGGCGACGCCGGACTCGGCCAGGATCTTGTCGATCCCGGTGGCGTGGAAGCCATCCCGGATGAACAGCTCAAGGGCTGTATCCACCAGATGATCCCGTCGGCTGGGGGCCATGACAGAAGGTCTCCTCACGCAGTAATATACAAACAGGTACGTATATTTTTTTCCGCAAATCCGAGGCGCTCGGTGGGGCTTCTCCTGCCCATCGCATCCCTTGCCGCATCCATGTAATGCCCATAAAATAACAATAATACCAGCATTTTCAAGGCCTTTTTCGCCACCGGCGCACCGTGTTCCGGGGCCCGCATTTTTCTCCTTGACAAGACAGACCGATCTGTATATTTATTCTGCCAAAGAGGCGCTGGGCAGGGCCCGGGCGCCGTACCCCTAACCCGGTTGCCGGCGCCGCATCGGCGGATCGCCCGGCCCAGACGGAGACCGACACATGATCGACCTGTACTTCTGGACCACGCCCAACGGCTACAAGCCGCTGCTGTTCGTCGAGGAAACCGGGGTGCCGTACACCATCGTCCCGGTCGACATCGGCAAGGGCGAGCAGTTCGAGCCCGGGTTCCTGAAAATCTCGCCCAACAACCGTATCCCGGCGATCGTCGACCACCGGCCGGCGGGTGGCGGGACGCCGGTTTCGGTGTTCGAATCCGGGGCCATCCTTCTTTACCTGGCGGAAAAGACCGGCCGCTTCCTGCCCGCCGACGTGGCCGGACGGACAGAGGCGCTGCAATGGCTGTTCTGGCAGATGGGCGGCCTGGGACCGATGGGCGGCCAGAACCTGCACTTCTCGGCCTACGCGCCGCAGAAGATCTCCTACGCCATCGACCGCTACGCCAGGGAAACCGAGCGCCTCTACGGCGTGCTCGACAGGCGCCTCGCCGACAGCGAATTCGTCGCCGGGGACTACTCCATCGCCGACATGGCGAGCTATCCGTGGATCCTCAGGCTCACGCGCGAAGGGCAGGACCTCGAGGAGTTTCCCAACCTGAAGCGCTGGTTCGAAACCATCGCCGCCCGCCCGGCGACCATCCGCGCCTACACAAAGGGCAAGGCCGTCAATACCACCCCCACCATCACCGAGGAGTCGAAGAAACTCCTGTTCGGTCAGGGCGCGGCCAGGATCGCGGCCTGAGCGCCGGCCCCTTCGGGGATCCGGTCCTGGTCACGTCGTGCCCCGTATATCCATCGGTCCGGTCGCCGGTATCCGAAGTGCCGGGTCCGGAACCGGACGTCCACGTTAAAGGAATTGCGCCATGAGGGAACACGTAAGCGACATCGCCTTCACCCCGGCGGTCAAGGCGGCGCAGGAGCGGAAGGGCTCGCGCAAGGGCTACGCCCGGATGGAGGCAAAGGGCGGATGGCAGAGCACCATTACCGACGACCTTGCCCACTTCATCGCCGAGCGGGATTCGTTCTACCTGGGCACCGCCAGCGCCGATGGCCAGCCCTACATCCAGCACCGCGGCGGGCCGAAAGGGTTCCTCAAGGTCGTGGACGAGAGAACCCTGGCCTTCGCCGACTTCACGGGCAACCGGCAGTACATCACGGCGGGCAACCTGTCGGAGAACGGCAAGGCGTACATCTTTCTCATGGACTACGCCAACCGCCGCCGCATCAAGATCTGGGGACGGGCGCGCGTCGTCGACGATGACGCCGGGCTCCTGGAGCGGCTGGCCGATCCCGGCTACAAGGCGGTCCCCGAGCAGGCGGTCGTCTTCGAGATCGAGGCCTGGGACGTCAACTGCCCGCAGCACATCGCCCGGCGCTTCACCGAGCAAGAGATGGCCTCCGTCGTCGGGCCGTTGCAGGCGCGCATCGCCGACCTCGAGACCCAGGTGGCCGCATTGCGCGGCCATCCGGCGCCGGGCGCCGCAGTCCGGCTCGCCAGCGCGTGAGGCCCGGCGCCGCATTCCCACCCCGGAGGACATCTAAAGCCGCCGCCGAAAAATAATGTGTTGACGGCGGAAATATAAGTGTATATACACCTAATATGACTGAAGCGAACAAGGGAAAGAACGCCGTGACCACCAAAAAGGTTAGGACCTGCGCGTGTTTCAATCTGCGCAAGGCGGCCCGGGCGGTGACCCAGCTCTACGACGAGGTGCTGGCGCCCAGCGGCCTGAGGGGGACCCAGTTCTCCGTCCTCGCCGTCATCTCGGCGGCCGGGTCCGCCACCATGACCGACCTCGCCGACACCCTGGTCATGGACCGCACCACCCTGACCCGCAACCTGAAACCGCTCCTCGACCGGGGCCTGGTGGAGCGCGGCGAGGGGGAAGACCGGCGCCAGCGCCCGATCGCCATAACGCCCGCCGGCCGGGACGCCCTGGGCCAGGCCCTGCCGCTCTGGGAAAAGGCCCAGGCGCGCATCGCCGGCGGCCTCGGCGCCGCCCGCTGGAAGGGCATGGTCGGGGACCTCGACGAGGCGATCCGCCTAGCCCGGACGGGATAATTTTTTTTGCGTATATGAGTGTATATGCACGTTTTTGCTTCGCATGAGGCATTGTTCGTCGAACACCATGAGAGGAGTTGGAAAAATGTCTGCCGCTGAAAAAGAAATGGGCTCCGCCTGGAGCTTTTCCACGAAGGCCACGCTGGCCGCCGTCTTGACCGTATGGTTCGCCCTTGCCGCCGCCGCCGGCACATCGGGGATCTTCACCGCCGGACCGGACCAGGTGTTCCGCCCGGTGCTCCTGTCGGTGGTCGTGCCGATAGCCGTTTTCCTCGGCCTGTATGCCGCGTCGCCGACGTTCCGGGGCTTCGTGATGTCGTGGGACATCCGCTTCCTGACCATGCTCCAGCTTTGGCGCGTCCTCGGCTTCGCGTTTCTGCCGCTCTACGCCTTCGACGTGCTGCCGGGCCTGTTCGCCTGGCCGGCGGGCCTCGGCGACGTCGCCGTGGGCCTCACCGCGCCGTTCGTGGTGCTGGCCCTCATGCGCCGGCCGGAGTTCGCCCGGAGCGGTCGCTTCATCGTATGGAACCTGCTCGGGCTTTTCGACTTCGTCGGCGCGGCGGTGACGTCCACTTTGGCATCCGGCGCGTTCCCGGCCCTATCCGCCGGGTCGATCACCAGTGCGCCACTGGAGTATTGGCCGCTGATCCTGTTTCCCAGCTTCATCGTACCGCTGTTCGTCTTCATGCACCTGAGCGTGCTCTTCCAGGTGCGGGCGCTGCGGGCGCGGGCGGGTGGGGAGCGGCGGAGCCACCACGGAATAATCCACGCGGCCGGATAACGCCGCTGGGGACGTTTCAGGGGTTGGGCCGCTATTGAACCCCTACAGCTGCTCCAGAATCTTCTCGGCGCTGGTGGCCTCGAAGGTGCCCGCCGGGTCGATGTTGAGGCTTTTCACCACCCCGTCGTCGACCACCATGGAAAAGCGCTGGCACCTGAGCCCCAGGCCGCGTTCGGTGAGGTCGAGTTCCAGCCCCGCGGCCTTGGTGAACGCGGCGCTGCCGTCGGCCACCAACGTCACCTTGTCGCCCACGTTCTGGTCCTTGCCCCAGGCGCCCATGACGAAGACGTCGTTGACCGCCAGGCAGACGATGCTGTCGACGCCCTTGGCCTTGAGGGCGTCGGCGTTGGCGACGAAGCCGGGCAGGTGCTGGGCCGAGCACGTCGGCGTGAAGGCCCCGGGCAGGCCGAACAGCGCCACCGTCTTGCCCTTGAAGATGTCGTCGGTGGTAATGGCGCTGGGGCCGTCTTCCGTCATGATGTTCAGCGTCGCCGACGGAATGGTATCGCCAACTTGTATGGTCATCGCTCCCCCCTGTGAATCGGTTTTATAGAACCCGTGAATTTCCCGGCCCTGCCGCCGGGCCGCCCCCAAAAGATAAAGCCTCTGCCCCGGGAATCCAGCCCCGACTCACCGGGCCGGGGCGGCGGTGGCGCCGGCGGCGCGGTCGAGGGCCGCCAGGACCGCCTTTTCGGTGAGCAGTTCGGGCAAGGCGATTCCGTCCGGCACGCCCGGGCCGTAGACGGCGTTGAAGGGAATGCCGTAGCGTCCGAACCGCGCCAGGTACCTGGAGACGGCTTCGTCGGGCAGGGTCCAGTCGGCCTGCATGGGGACCACGGCGCCGCTGTTCAGGCGTTTGATCACGTCGCCCCTCAAAATAACGAACGTCTTGTTGATCTGGCAGGTAATGCACCAGTCGGCGCTGACATCGACGAAAACGGTCTTGCCCGCCGCCACCAGTTGCGGGATGGCGGCCTCGTCGAAGGGCTTCCACAGGTCCCCGGGGAGCGCTTCGGTGGCCGCAGGAGGGGCCGCCGGAACCAGGAACGCCAAACCGGCCAGCACGG
>JACZWD010000159.1 GCA_022572335.1 Pseudomonadota bacterium | reverse complement strand
GAAGGTGATGATGGTGGCATCGCACACCTACGACCGGGCCCACGCCGCCTCCCACGGCATGCGCACCGCGTTCTTCCCCCGCCGCACCGAATACGGGCCCGGCCAGACGACGGAGCTGAGCGCGGAAGGGGACTGGGACATCGTCACCGGCGACCTGGAAGGCCTGGCCGGCGCCCTCGGGACGTAGCCCGGATATTTCACGAAGGGAACGGGACACATTGGACCTTCGTGGAAACCGGCGCCATCCGTTGTAGGGCAACCACCGGCGTTCCATGCGCCAGCGCCTTCATGAAATATCCGGGCCAGAACGTTTCCACGGTTCGCCGACGGCCTCGGGCGTTGCCGCGATAGCGCCATTGTTCGGTTTGATCCGGGCGGGGTCAGCCTCTAATATCGCCGCACGGGGCCGCCGCCGTTCCGGCGCGCGTGCTTCTTCGGGCATCCCGATTCAACCTGTACATCACGGAGTCGAGGTGAGGGCGTGAAGAAGATTCTGTTCGGCGTCGTCGGACTCGTCGGAGTCCTCGTGGCGGCGGTTCTGATCGGTCCCGGCCTGATCGATTGGAACGACTACAGGGAACAGATCGCCGCCCGCGCCAAAGCCCTCACCGGGCGCACCCTCGTCATCGGCGGCGACATCCGGATCACGCTTCTGCCGGCGCCGGCCCTGGTCGTCAACGACGTGGCGCTGGTCAACCTGGAAGGCGCCGCCACCACCGACATGGTGCGCCTGAAGTCGCTCGAGATCCGTATCGCCCTGGGGCCGCTGTTGGCCGGTAAGTTCGAGGTGGAAACGGTCAAGCTGGTCGAGCCGGTGATCGAACTCGAGATCCTCGGCGATGGGCGCAGGAACTGGGATTTCACCGCCAAGCGCGCGCCCGAGCCGGCCGCCGCGACGGCGGCGGACGAGGCCGGCAAGGAGGGCAAGGAGGGCAAGGAGGGCGATCAGGCGACATCCGGCGGTTTTCAGCCGTCCGTGCGGCTGGACAATTTCACCATCGAGAACGGGGTGCTCGTTTTCCGGGACAGCCGAAAGGGCACCGTCGAGCGGGTGGCGGAGATCAACGCCCGCCTGGCCGCCCGATCGCTCGACGGCCCCTTCGAAAGCTCCGGCCGGCTGGTGGCCCGCGGCATTCCCCTCAGCTACGAGGTGTACGTGGGCAAGGTCATCAAGGAGCGCACGGTGCCCGTTTCCCTGACCGTCACGGGCGCACCCGGCGGTGCCCGGATACAAATCGGAGGGGCCCTGCTCAGCCTCGCCGACGCGCCGCGCTTCGAGGGCAAGGTGAAGGGCGAGGTGGACAAACTGTCGGCCCTCATCGCCGCCGCCGGGGTGGGCGGTCCGCTGCCGGGTTTCCTCAACCAGGCCTTCGGCTTCGAAGGCACCGTCGTGGCCTCCGCCTCCGGCGCCGAGTTCAAGGACTTCGCCTTGCGCCTTGGCGACACCAGGGCCACCGGCACCGCTTCGATGACACTGGGCGACGCCGCCAACGTCACGGTCCAGGTCGCCGTCAACCACATCGACATGGACAAATGGCTTGCGCTGCCCGCCGCGACCGGCGGACCGACGGCGGCCGGCGGGACGGGCGGCTCCAAACGGAGGGCGTACATGGTCTTGCGGCCCGCCGCGGGGTCCACCGAGGATGGCGCGCCGGGGTTCTCCCTGCCCGCCGACATCAACGGTTCCCTGGGCATCTCGGTGGATGCCATCACCTTCAAGGGCGGGATCGTCAGCCAGGCGCGCCTGAGCGCCGAGCTGACCAACGGCGAGGTCACCGTCAGCCAGCTTTCGGCCCAACTTCCGGGCGGTTCCGACGTCGCCGTGTTCGGGTTTCTCACGGCCGAGGGTGGAAAGCCCCGGTTCGAAGGCGAAGTGGAAGCCACGGTCAGCGATTCCCGGAGGGTCCTGAGTTGGCTCGGCCATGCCATGCCGGGGGTGCCCGACGACCGCCTGCGCCGGCTTACGCTGGCCGCCAGGTTCTGGGCCACGCCCGACCGCATCGAGGCGACGGGCGTGGATTTCCAGTTCGACAGTTCGCGACTGACCGGTACGCTGAGCGCGGCGCTGGGCGGGCGCCCGGCGTTTAGCGCCGACGTGGTCCTGGACCGCATCAACCTGGATGCCTATCTGCCGCCAAGCGGCCCGGCCGCCGCGGGAGCGGCGCCGGAGGCGATGGCGGATGGCGCGAAAAGGACGCCGCCGCCGACAGCGGCCAGGCGTGCCGCCGGCGCCCTGGCCCCATCGAACGTGCTCGGCGCGTTCGACGCCACCCTCAAGGCCCGCATCGGGACGGTGGTCTACCGGGGGACCTCCATCAAGGACGTGGTGTTCGACGGTGCTCTGACGGGCGACGCCCTGGAGGTGCGCCGGTTGAGTGTCGCCAAACTGGCCGGCGCCTCGGCCACCATCAGCGGCACCCTCAAGGGACTGTCCGGGGTGCTCGAATTGGAAGCGGTGCGTTTCGATGTGCGCGCCGACGATCCGTCGCGGCTGTTCAGGCTCGCCGGATTCGAATCCCCGGTGCCGCCCAGGAAACTGGGGACGGTGGCGTTGAAAGGCCGGGCCGACGGGTTTCCGCTGCGCCCGGCGATCGACGTGACCGTGAACGCCGCCGGGGCCGAGGTCGCCCTCGCCGGCACCGTGTCGCTCCTCCCCATCGGGCCGAGGTTCGATCTGAAGGTCAAGGTCAAGCACCCGGACCTGCCGCGCCTGGTCCGCGTGCTCGGCGCCGATTACCGCACGGCCACGCCCCTCGGCGGCCTGGACATCACCGCCCAGGTGAAGGGCGACGCCTCGGCGCTGACCCTGTCGGACCTCAAGGGCACGGTCGGGCCGGTCCCGGTGGAAGGGACGGTAACGGTGGACCTTGCCGGTCCGCGCCCCAAGGTCACCGCCGACTTGAAGACCGGCGAGATCGTCGTCGATCGGTTCCTGCCGGCCCGGCGGACCGCCTCGCTTCGGCGGACGCCCGGGCGTCCCTTCGCCGCGCCGCGCCTCGTTCCCGCGTCCTGGGCCGCGCCGCCTCGTCCCGCCGCCGTGTCAAGGGTCGTCCGGGTTGCCGCGAGGACGGCGGCGGGCGGCGAACGCTGGTCGCGCGAACCGATCGACCTTTCGGCGCTCAAGACCTTCGATGCCGCCCTCACGGTGAACGCCGCCGCCATCACGTATCGGAAATACCGGCTCGGGAACGCCGACCTGACGGCCACGGTGGCGGACGGCGTCCTCACCGCGGAGCGGCTGTCGGGAGTCGTTTTCGGCGGCGTGCTGCAGGCCAACGCCCGGGTCGAGGCGGCCTCTCCGCCGCGCATCCAGGCGGTGCTTTCGCTCAAGAACGTGGACGTGGGCGAGGCCGGACGGGCGGTGTCGGGAAAAAGCGTCGCGTCGGGCAGGATGGACATGGACCTCAGGCTCGCCACCACCGGGCGCAGCGTCGCCGACATGGTGCGGACCCTGGGCGGCCACGGGTCGCTGGCCATGCGCGGACTGAAGGTCCGGGAGGAAGCCAGGGGCACGGCGCTGGCCGGCGCCTTGAACCTGGTGGCCGGGCTCAACCGGTTGGGCGGCGCGCTGGGTGGCCGCAAACGGGGCGAGGGGCTGGCCGATATCACCGGCACCTTCAAGATCGAGCGGGGCGTGGCCCGGTCCGAGGACATGCGCCTGGTGTCCGACGTCGGCACCGGCCGGGCCAGGGGCAGCGTCGATCTGCCCGGCTGGCGCATCGACGTGGACGGCGAGATGCGCCTGTCGGAAAACGTCGTCACGGCGCTGCTGTCGCGGGCCACCAAGACGGCCCAGACGGCGCAGGTGGTGCCCTTCCGGATCAAGGGTCCGCTGGACGCCCCCGACATCAAGCTCGACATGTCCAGTTTACAGGGCGTCGGACTACGCATCCCGGGCGTCGAAAAGCTGCTGCGCAAGAAGGGGATCGGCGACGTGCTGCGCGGCGTCCTCGGCCTCCCCCCGGGCGGGCAGCCCGAGGGGCAGCAACCGGCGCCGCCGCGGGTCCTGGCCCCGCCGCCGCAGGACGCTCCGCCTGAGCCGCCCCCGGAGCAACAGAAAATCCGGCCCACGGACCTGCTGAAACAGCTTTTCAAGATCCGCTGAGGGTCAGCCCCCACCGCCCCTGTTCTCGAGCACGAAGACGCGTATGGCGCTGGACAGGTTGGCGGACCGCTCGCGGTCGATCTCGGTGATCAGCCTGTTCACCGACACGCCGCGCGCCTCCGCGATCCGTTTCAGCGCCGTCCAGAAGGCGTTCTCCAGGGAAACGCTGGTGTGATGACCGGCGATGAGGACGGAACGCTTGCGCAACCGGCCGGCGTCGGAACTCATGGCGTCTGTTTTCTCTTGGTACTGCCCGTTGCCCCGGCGCGGCGCGCCGCCTCCCAGGCTTGGCGGGCCCAGGCACACAGTTTGTCGGACTCCTCCATGACCTCGGCCGGCGCCTCGTAATAGGACATGGTGTGGGGCTTGTCCGCGAAAGGCTTGAAAGGGGCCGCCCCCGCCGCCTCGAATTCGCCCCGGTTTCGCTCGTCCACCTTCAAATACAGCACGTCGTTGGCGAGGATGGCGAAGAACGTGTCGTCCAGATACAACCCGGCGCCGCCGAACATGGCCCGTGCCCGCACCCGCCCCAGGGGTTCCAGCAGGTCCAGCACGTAGTCGCGGAAATCCGGGCTGACGGCCATACCCCTTGTCCCTTGCCCCGGCGCCCTATAGCAGATGCTGGTACAGCAACAGGGCGGCGAAGGCCAGCAGCACGCCGCCGGTGACGCGCGAGACCCAGCGGCCGACGCCCGGGCGGCCCAGCCAGCGTCCGATGGCATCCGCCGCCCAGGCCAGCGGCGCCTGCCAAATCACGTTTACCACGATCAGAACCACGGCCAGGGTGACCAGTTGGGCCGGCACGTCGTCGCGGCCGGTGTCGACGAAATTGGGGAAAAGCGCCAGAAAAAGGAGGATCACCTTGGGGTTCAGGAGGTTGGTCAGGATGCCGTCGCGGCAGGCCCTGGCCAGGTCCGAAGACGGGCGGCCGCCGTCCGGCCCGAACGCGGCCGGGCCCCGGAAACCCTGGACGCCGAGCCACGCCAGATAGGCCGCTCCGGCCACCGCCACCAGTTTGAACAGCACCGGTGACGAGGCGATGATCAGGGACACGCCCAGCACCGCCAGCACGGTGTGCACCATCAGGCCCAGTTGCACCCCGGCCACCGCGGCGAAGCCCGCCCTCCGGCCCGAGGCCAGGGCGTAGCGCAGGATTACCATGGTGTCCGGGCCGGGGGACACCACAACCGCCGCCACGGCGATGACGAAAGCGCCAAGGGTCGCGGGCTCAACCGGCATCGACGGCCCCTCTCCCGGAATTGCCGGGGCGCGCCGCCATCACCAGACAGGCGCCATCCTGGTGCTCAACCTGCTCCTTGGCTGGACCCTGCTGGGATGGATCGCCGCCCTGGTGTGGGCGTTCACGGCGACGCCGGGCAAGCCTTGAGGCGCAAAGAAACAGACCGGGAAGAGTGAACACGGATGAACACGGATGGACACGGATGAACCCATAGACGCTGATCCGTGTTCATCCGTGTAAATTACTTTCTGTTTTTCAGCGCATCGAGGCCGGCGCCGGCCTGCTCTTCCAGCCAGGCGCGCCGCTTGGCGTCTTTTCCGTCCTCGTCGAGCACAAGGAAATAAACCGCCCACTCGGCGCGCTCGGCGGACGAGATTGTCCGCTCCAACTCGCCGGCCGTCTTTCCGAGTTCGCGGCCCAAGTCGAAGAGGAAGCGCCGCGCCGGGCGGCCCGTCGAACAGGAATTCCGGCGCGCACATCGGATTGCGACCGTCGGCTCCCGTCACCGGCCCGCCGTCAGACCTCGTCGTGGACGGGCATGGACGCGGAGAACTCGGCGAAGAAGTCGTTGCCCTTGTCGTCGACGACGATGAAGGCGGGGAAGTCCTCGACCTCGATCTTCCACACGGCCTCCATGCCGAGCTCGGGGAACTCGATGCAGTCGACCTTTTTGATGCAGTCCTGGGCCAGCCGCGCCCCGGGGCCGCCGATGGAGCC
>JACZWD010000158.1 GCA_022572335.1 Pseudomonadota bacterium | reverse complement strand
CGTGCACCAGCGGGCAATCGAGCGCGCGGGCGTACTCGATGGCCTTCTCCACCCCCTCGCGGAACTCGGATTCCCGGCCGGGGAGGGCGCCGATGCCCCTCTCGCCCGCGTCCCAGTCGCCGGGCGGCATGTTGAACAACGCCTGGACCAGGCCGTGTTGGGCCAGCCGGTCCTTCAACGCGTCCGCCGGATAGGCATAGGGGAACAGGAACTCCACGCCCTTGAAGCCGGCGTCCGCCGCTCCCTTGAAGCGGTCCATGAAGTCCAGCTCGTTGAACATCATCGTCAGGTTGGCGGCGAACTTGGGCATGGGCCTCTCTCCTTGTCTCTGCCGCGGAGGGTAGCATGCGACCTTCCCTGGAATCGAGCCGGCGCGCCGTCGAATCGGCCTGGACGCGGTTTTGTGCTACCGTGCGTGACACCCGAGGGGACCGTGTCACGTGACCCGACAATGAACGCGCGTCCGCAGGCAAGCAAGCTGTCGCGCTTTGGCATCCTGGCGATCGCCGCCGTGGTAATCGCCGTGGGGTGCGCGGGAGCCTCCGCGGACACGCCGGCGGCGGACCATGGCGGAACGGAACCCGTGATGACGGACACCGCGCGCCTCGAGGACGCCCTGCGCCGGCACGTGGCGGCGCTGAGCGTCGACATCGGCGACCGTACGTCCTTTCGGCCGGAGAAGCTGGCGCGGGCGGCCGACTACATCCGGGGCGTTTTCGAGCAAGCCGGGCTCACGGTCACGGAACAGGCATACGACTACCACGGTCTCAGGGTCGCCAACCTGATCGCCGAGCCGGCCGGCGCCGGGACTACGGCGCCGTATTACCTGATCGGCGCCCATTACGATACGGTTCCCGGGACGCCGGGCGCCGACGACAATGCAAGCGGCGTCGCCGTGCTGCTCGAGCTCGCCCGCCGGATCGCGGCGCGGACGCCGCCCGTTCCGCTCCGCTTCGTCGCCTTCACCCTGGAAGAACCGCCGGCCCACGCGACCCGTTTCCAGGGCAGCCGCGTCTTCGTCAAGGAGCTGGCGGACAGCGGCGGGCGGGTCCTCGGCGCCATCATCCTGGAGATGGTCGGCTTCACCGCGCCCAGGCAGGCCTATCCGGTGTTCCTGCGCTGGGCCGGCTACCCCGAAAAGGGCAACTTCATCGGGGTCGTCGGCAACTGGCGTTCGCGCCGGTTCGGCCGCGCCGTCCTCAGGGGAATGCGCAAGAACCCGCGCCTGCCCGTGGAATCCGTTTTCGTCCCGCTCAACGGCTGGGTTCTTCCCGATACCCGCCTCAGCGACCACGCCCCGTTCTGGGATCGCGGCTGGCCGGCGCTGATGATCACGGACACCGCGTTCTTCCGCAACCCCAACTACCACACCGGCCGGGACACCTTAGAGACGCTGGACTTCGCCTTCATGGCGGAACTGGTCAGGAGCCTGGAGAGCGCCCTCGACGAGATCCCGCCCGCCCGTTGAGCGCCGATGCAGGACGGTGGCGGCAAGGCGAGACAGTCCACGGTCCGTCGGCTAATCTGTGGTGTCCGCCGGGGGGACACGGGGGGTGTCCCCCCGGTTACGTTATACGGGGGACGCCCCCGCGGCCCCCGGGGGGACACGCGGGGTGTCCCCCCGGTTAGGTTATACGGGGGACGCCTCCGGGACGGCGGGGCGAAAAGGGAGAGGCGCCGGTGTCCGTGGTGGTGAGAGAGGCGGAATTGTCCGACGCGCACGGTGTCGCCCGGGTCGAAATCGAAGCTTGGCGCGACACCTATCCGGCGCTGCTGCCCAGTGCCCACCTGGTGGGGGGGCTCGATATGGCGCGGCGGACCGTATTCTGGCGGCACAGGTTGAGCCACCGCTCGGGGCTGCGGACCGTCGTCGGCGCCGTGAATTCACGCGGGCCCGTCGTCGGCTACGCCACCTGGGGACCGTGCCGCGTCGACACCCTGGCGTCCGGCGGCCAGTTGTTCGAGCTCTACCTGTTGCCGGACCACCAGGGCCGCGGCCTGGGGCGCCGCCTGTGCGCCGCCGTCGGCGAACGTTTCCTGAAGGCCGGCGTGTCGTCCATGTGCGTCGAAGTGCTGGAAGGGAACCCCAACCGGTTCTTCTACGAGGCCATCGGCGGCCGCCTGGCGGCGCGGGCAGGGCACCGCTTCGCGGGGACCATCCTGCCAACGCTCATCTACGCCTGGGATGACCTGGAACTCCTGGTCGGTGAACGGGCCCGGTAACGGCGGCTTACCAAGGTTTTCGGCCTTGAGCGTGCGCCGTGGCGATGCGGGGTAACGCAAAGCGCGCGCAACACCGTCCGAACGCCTTGGTAGTCCCTATGGGTCATGATCAGTGCTCCTTGGTATAAGGCGCGACACGCCGGTTGGTGCGGACGCGCCGCCCGGCGTCACCCGCGGCCGCCGTTTTGACCCAGGTCAAAGCGGCGCCGGCCGAAGGGGGCTTTGATGGGCCGATGAAAGCCGACGTATCGGCCAGGCACGACATACAGGTTCCCCGCTACACCAGCTACCCCACGGCGCCCCACTTCGACCGCACCGTGGACGCGGCCCTCTATCGCCGGTGGCTGGGCGAGCTCGACGCCGGGTCGGACCTGTCCCTCTATTTCCACATTCCGTTCTGCGATTCCCTGTGCTGGTTCTGCGGCTGCCACACCAAGATCGTCAAGCGCTACCAGCCCGTGCGGACATACCTCGACGCCCTGCTCCGGGAAATCGACCTGGTCGCCGACGCCCTGCCCGGCCGCTTCCGGGCGCGCCATCTGCACTGGGGCGGCGGCAGCCCGACCATCCTCGAGGGAAAGGACTGGCGGCGCATCCTCGACCGCCTGCGCGCCCGCTTCCACATCGGCGAGGACGCCGAGATCGCGGTCGAGATGGACCCCCGGGACACCACCGAGGACTATGTGCGCACCCTCGCCGCCGCCGGGGTCAACCGGGCCAGCCTCGGGGTGCAGGACTTCCACCCCGAGGTGCAGGCGGCGATCAACCGCATACAGCCCTTCGCCGTCACGGCGCGGGTGGTCGGCTGGCTGCGCCGCCACGGGATCGCGCGGATCAACATGGACCTCATGTACGGCCTGCCCCACCAGACCGCCGGGCGGGTGCGCGACATGGTGGACCAGGCCTGCCGGCTGCGGCCGGACCGGGTCGCCCTGTTCGGCTACGCCCATGTGCCGTGGATGAAGCCCCACCAGAAGATGATCGACGAGGCCGCCCTTCCGGGCACGGCGGAGCGCTGGCGACAGTACACTACCGGGTCCGCCCGCCTGGTGGAAAAGGGCTACGTGGCCGTCGGCCTGGACCACTTCGCCCGCCCCGGCGACCCCCTGGCGGTGGCCCTCGCGGAAGGCCGGCTGCACCGCAATTTCCAGGGCTACACCACCGACGAGGCGCCGGTGCTGCTCGGTTTCGGGGCCTCCGCCGTCGGCTCCCTGCCCCAGGGGTACGCCCAGAACACGGCGCCCCTCAAGGCCTACCGGGCAACCGTCGCCGCCGGTGAATTGCCGATCGCCCGCGGCATCGCGTTTCGCGGCGAGGACCGCCTGCGCGGCGAGGTGATCGAGCGCCTCATGTGCGATCTCACGGCGGACGTGGACGCCATCGCCCGCCGGCACGGCGCGCCCGCCGGCGGGTTCGCCGCCGAAATGGAACGGCTGGCGCCGCTGATCGACGACGGCCTCTGCACGGTCGAGGAAAACCGCGTCACCGTCACCGAGGAAGGGCGGCCCTTCGTGCGCCTGGTGGCCGCCGCCTTCGACGCCTACCTGACCGCCGGCGGGCAGCGCCATTCCAGGGCGGTTTAATACGGAATTCATTCCACACCTCGAAAGCCTGCCCGGATGATCCCTTCGGTACCCTATTCCGTGCGGTCGGCGAGACGAGTTTTCATCCGTGTTTATCCGTGTCCATCCGTGTTCGACCGCGGCGGTTGGCCACGGCAACGAGCCTATTTATACCGGCATCCGTTGGCGGACGGCCCGGGCCACGTCCCCGGCCGGGTTCAGCGGCGCATGGGTCCACGTCTCCAGCCGGCCGGCCAGGGGCCGCGCATACCCTTTTTCGAACAGCTCGCTGTGCAGGCGGGCATGCTTGGCGGTGCTCAACGCCTTGGGCGCGTAAATGTAGACGGGCCCGGTGGTGGCGCAGGCCTCGGAGCACATGGAGACCGAATCGCCGGTGACGATGACGGCGTCGGCCACGGCCAGGTATCCGTAATAGGGGTTCTCGCCCTCGTCGCCCCACCGATAGACGCGCTTGGGAACGGCGATCTCGTCGAGCAGGGCCTGGGCGGCGGCGCCCGTGCGCCGGCTGGTGGTGACCAGCAACGCGCCGCCGGCATCCGCCGCCATGGCCGACGCCGCGCGGCCCAGGTCCCGCGCCATGGCGTCGGTGAACGTCCGGCGCCTGGTAGAGCCGCCGACGATGAGGGCGATCCAGGGGCGCGGCAGGCCGGCAAACCGGCCGCGCCATTCCGCCGCCGCCGCCGCCAGCCGCGCCGGCGTGATCCGGTGGGGGGCGCCGGTGATCCGCATCACGTTGGGCCGCTCGGCGATCCTGTCGTGGCGCGGCGCGGCGATGAGGTCGAACTCGCCGGCGCCCGTGGACCCGGGGTCCATGATCTGCACCAGATAGGTTGCCCCGCCGTTGACACGCTTTATCCTGCGGGCGACCGGCGCCGTCCGCCGGCCCGCCGCGATGACCAGGTCGGGCCAGGGCGGCGCCAGCTCGGCCCGGCTTTCGGCGGTCAGCCCGAAAAACGAGCCGCCGAGGAACCCGAGGGGCAGCGCCCCGGCGGCCGTGTATTCCAGGTCGCGGACCTCGAACTTCAGGCCCAGGGCCTCGGCGACGCCCAGGCACTGGCTGCGGTTGCCGGCGCGGTCGTCGATGAGCAGCCAGATCGCCGGGCCGCCGGCGGCGGGAGGATCGTCGGTATCCATGGAGCGGGAGTAAACGGAAGCACGCGGCGCACCGTCAACACATTTCACCGGCCGCCCTGGCTAGCGCCCCTTCGCCGCCGCTTCGCGCAACGCGGTGAGGGTGGTGCGGGTGTTGATGACGTCCGGGTCCATGCGCAGCTCGATCACCGCCGCCTTGCCCGACCCCAGGGCGCGCTCGAAGGCCGGCGCGAAGTCCTCCGTCCGCTCCACCGTCTCGCCATGGGCGCCGTAGGCGACGGCGAGGGCCGCGAAGTCGGGACTGGCCAGATCGGTGCCGATGACCCGTCCGGGATGGTCCCGTTCCTGGTGCATGCGGATGGTGCCGTACATGGCGTTGTTGAAGACCAGGATCACCGGGTCGACGCCGTACAACACGGCGGTCAGCAGCTCCTGGCCGGTCATGCCGAAGCCGCCGTCGCCGACGCAGGCCACCACCATGCGCCCGGGCCGCGCGATCTTGGCCGCCACCGCGGCCGGAACGCCATAGCCCATGGCGCCGCTGGTCGGGCCCAGGAACCTGCGGCCGCCGCCAAAGGCCAGGTAGCGCTGGACCCAGCCGCTGAAATTGCCGGCGTCGACGGTGACGATGGCGTCCGGGGAAAGCCTTTCGTTGAGCTCGGTCATCACCCGGCCCAGGTCGAGCGCGCCGTCGAACGCCGGCGGCCTCCGGTTGTCCTCGTAGTCCCGCCGGGCCCCGGCCGCCCACTCCCGCCACCTGGTCCCGTCCACCGCCGCCAACGCCCGGGCGGCCTCGACGAATTCGGCCATGCCCGACTGGATGGCCAGGGCGGGCTCGAACACGCGGCCCAGTTCCTCGGCGCTGGCATGGACGTGGATCAGGCTTTGGCGGGGCGTTGGCGCCTCGACGATGGTGTAGCCCTGGGTCGTCATTTCGCCCAGGCGCGCCCCCACCACGAGCAGCACGTCGGCCTCCTTGACCCGCTTGACCAGCGCCGGGTTGGGGCCGAGGCCGAGCTCGCCGACGAAGCAGGCGTGGGTATTGTCGAACAGGTCGTGGCGGCGGAACGAACAACAGGTGGGCAGGCCGTGGGCCTCGGCGAAGGCGAGTATCCCGTCCCGCGCCTCGTCGGTCCAGCCGCCGCCGCCGACGATCATCACCGGCCGCTCGGCCCCGGCCAGCAGGCCCCGCAGGCGCTCCAGGTCGGCGGGGTCGGGATGGGCGCGCACGCACCGATAGGCGGCCCCGTCGGCAACGTCGGCGGCCTCGCTTAGCATGTCCTCGGGCAAC
>JACZWD010000157.1 GCA_022572335.1 Pseudomonadota bacterium | reverse complement strand
GATCTCGGAGTTGCCGTCCTTGGCCATGCTCATGATAACCGCCTTGCCGTCGGGGGAAAAGCGCGGGGCAAACGTCATGCCCGGAAAGTCGCCGACGATCTCCTCGCGGCCGGTGTCGATGTTGAAGATGTAAACGCGCGGCACGCCGCTGTAATAGGAGAGATAGATGATCTCCTGCAGGGTCGGCGAAAACCGGGGAGTCAGCACAAGCGTGTCGCCGTCGGTGAGGAAGCGGTGGTTTTCCCCGTCCTGGTCCATGATGGCCAGTCGCTTGATCCGCCGGTCCTGGGGCCCCCTTTCGGCGATGTAGACGATGCGGGTGTCGAAATAGCCTTCTTCGCCGGTCACCCGCTTGAAGATCGCATCGGCGATAATGTGGGCGACGCGGCGCCAGCCGTTGGGCGCCGTGTGGTACTCGAATCCCACCATCTGCTGCTCGGCAAACACGTCCCACAGCCGGAACTCCACGCGCAGCCGCCCGTCCTCGACGATCTGGGTGCGCCCCTGGACCAGGGCCTGGGCGTTGATCACCCGCCAGTCGGCGAAGCGGGGAAGGGCGCTGAGCGCCTGGCCGGACTGGATGAAGGCGCGCGAGTCGATGGGACGGAACAGGCCCGAGCGTTCAAGATCGGCGGCCACGACCCTGGCGATGTCCCGCCCGAACCGGGTCTCGTCCTCGGCGGTGCCGAGGAAATCGGTCACCGCGATGGGCAGCGGCTCGACCGTGCCGCGGGTGATGTCGATCCTGAGCTCCGCCGACGCGGACCACGACCCGCCAAGCACGAAAATGACGGCAAGGATGGGGATCCAGCCGGCTTTCGAAAGGGGTGGGGTTCCATCCATCATGCCTAAAACATCTCCTTGGGATCGAAGATCAACGCCATCGTCTGCCAACGATCATACCTGTCCCGGGGCAGCTTGAACGGTTGGCAGCGGGGATTCAACACCGCCCGCAACGCGCTTTCCGCGGCGGCACGGTAGAAGGGGTCGCCCGCCACGCGGTCCGTATTCTGGATGCGCGCGTGGCGCACGGTGCCGTCGGGGTTCATGGCGACGGAGATTTCGATGATCAGATTCTCCGCCTCCTTGGCACCTGCCTGGAGGTTCCAGCATCGCGCGATCTGCCGCCGCACCAGGTCGATTTCGCTGATCGTGATCGGGCGGTCGGCATCGTGCCGGCGCACTTGCGATTGCAAGGCCCTGGCGACCTGCGCCTCGAAAGACTCTGCGGCCTTTTTCTTCTTCTCGGTTTTCTCCTTCGGCTTGGGCGGACGCGGCTTCAGGTCCTCCACCGTCTTCAGGACCGAGGCAAAGATATCCGGCGGCCTGGGTTTGCGCCGCGGCTTGACCTTGGCAAGCCTGGGCGGCGCCTTCGGTTTGGGCTTGGCCTTCGGTTTGGGCTTGGGCTTGGGTTTCGCCTTCGGTTGCTCCTCGGGCGGCGGCGGCACGGCGGCCACCTCGGGCTCGGGCGGCGGCGGTGGCGGTTCGGCCTTCGCCGGCCTGGGCTCGGGCTTGGGCTCGGGCTTGTGCTCGGGCTCGGGCTTGGGCGCGGGCTTGGCCTCCGGAGGCGGCGCATTCGTCTCCTCGGCCACGGTCACCAATTCGACGACGATGGCGGCATCCATCACCGGCGGCATCCGGCGCAGCGTCGGCATGCCGAAATAGCCGGCGGTCAACACCACGGCATGGAAAAGGACGGAATAGACGATGCCCCTGCGCATGACCATTATTTTACTTCTTTGCCGCCTTCTTCCTTTTTTTGCCCGCGGTGCCGCTTCCCAGCGGCTCGGTGATCAGGGCGACCTTGGTGAAGCCGGCGCCGTTGACCGTGCCCATCACCTCCATGACCCGCCCGTATTCGATGGTCTTGTCGAAGCGCAGGAAAATGCGGACATCGGGATTGTTGCTGGTGATGGCGATCAGCCGCGGGGCCAGGGCCTCCAGATCCAACTCCGTTTCCTGGAGATAGATGCGTCCCTCGCCGTCCACCGTGATGGTCAGCGGTTCGTCCTGGCCCGGAATCACCGAGGCCTTGGTCTTGGGAAGGTCTACCTGGACCCCGACGGTGAGCAGCGGCGCCGTCACCATGAAGATGATCAGCAACACCAGCATGACGTCCACCATGGGCGTCACGTTGATCTCGCTCATCGGGCGATGGGTGCGGCGGCGGTCGCGGCGGACCTGGCCGCCGTATGCGGTTGCGGCCATGATCAGTGCTTCTCTTCCATCTGGCGCGACAGGATTGCGGAAAACTCGCCGGCGAAGCTGTCCAGGCGCTCGGCGTAGCGGGTCAGGTCCTTGGACAGCTTGTTATACGCCACCACCGCCGGAATCGCCGCCAGCAGCCCGAGCGCCGTGGCGAACAGCGCCTCGGCGATGCCGGGCGCGACCACCACCAGGCTGGTGTTCTTCGACAGCGCGATGGATTGAAAGCTGTTCATGATCCCCCACACCGTGCCGAACAGTCCGATGAACGGCGCCGTCGCCCCGGTCGAGGCGAGGAAGGTCATGTTGCGTTCGGCGCGGTCCAACTCGCGCACCGTGGCAATCTGCATGACCCGCTCGATGCGCTCCTGCAGGCTGGCGCGCGCGCTTTCGTTTTGGGTCAGTCCCTTGGCGAGGGAGCGCCGCCATTCCTGCATGGCGGTGACGAAAACCGCGGACATGGGGTCGCCGGGCCGGGCGCCGATGCGGTCGTACAGCTCGTCCAGGGACGCGCCGGACCAGAACGCGGATTCGAACTCGGAGGCCCGGGCGTTGAGGCGGCGCAGCCCCAGGACTTTCTCGAAGATGATCGCCCAGCACCAGATCGACGCGAAAAATAAAATAACGATGACGGCCTTGACCACCACGTCGGCCCTGAGGAACAGGGCCAATATGGAAAAGTCGAGGTCGGCGACGGAGCCGCCCAGGGCGGCGGCTTCAACGATGGTGGTTTCCATGGTTCAGCCCCCTTCGTTCATGGTCAAAAGTCCTCGCCGAAAGCCGGCGACGGCGGCCGGAGAGGCCGCACGCCCGCGCGCACCGGGGCGCCATATGCCCGCCGGCTTATTCATCTCCGGCCTCCGCCGCCGCGACAAGCTCGAACTGGGCCGCCGAGGCCGGCACGGCCAGGCCCAGGTGCCGGTAGGCGGGCTCGCCCAAGGCGCGGCCCCTGGGCGTACGCAACAGGAATCCCTGTTGGATGAGATAGGGTTCGATCACCTCTTCGATGGTGTCGCGTTCCTCCGAAAGCGCCGCCGCCAGCGTCTCCACGCCCACCGGCCCGCCGCCGTAGTTGTCGGCGATACAGCGCAGATAGCGGCGGTCCATGGCGTCGAGCCCGTTCTGGTCAACCTCGAGACGCTTCAGCGCCGCGTCGGCGGCGGCGGCGTCGACCGGCGTGGCGCCCTCGACCGCCGCGAAGTCGCGCACCCGTCTGAGCAGCCGACCCGCCACCCGGGGCGTTCCCCGCGACCGGCGGGCGATCTCGGCGGCCCCGTCCGCGGTGAGTTTCATGTCCAAAAGCCGGGCCCCCCGGCGCACGATTTTCTCCAACTCCTCGGCCTCGTAGAACACCAGACGCAGGGGAATCCCGAAGCGCTCCCTGAGCGGCGAGGTGATCAGCCCGGTGCGCGTGGTGGCGCCGATCAGCGTGAACGGCGGCAGATCGATGCGCACGGACCGGGCGGCGGGACCGGTGCCGATGACCAGGTCGAGCTGGAAGTCCTCCATGGCCGGGTACAGGACCTCCTCGACCACCGGGCTCAGGCGGTGGATCTCGTCGATGAAAAGGACGTCCTGGGGTTGCAGGTTGGTCAGGATCGCCGCCAGGTCTCCCGGTCTGGCGATCACCGGCCCGGCGGTGGCGCGAAAGCCGACCCCCAGTTCGCGGGCCACGATTTGAGCCAGCGTCGTCTTGCCCAGGCCCGGCGGCCCGTACAACAGCACATGATCGAGCGCCTCGCCGCGGGCGCGGGCGGCGGTGACGAAAACCCGCACGTTTTCGCACACCTGGACCTGGCCGACGAAGTCGTCCAGGGTCCGGGGGCGCAGCCCGGCCTCGGGCGGATCGCCCTCGGTGCGGTCGCGGGCAATGACGCGGTCCTCCGTCATCGGCTTTGCTCCCTGGCACCCAATTCCACCAGCCCGCCCTGGATCAACGCCTCCACCGGGGCCTCCGGTCCCAACCTGCCGCCCGCCCGGGACACCGCCCCCAGCGCCTCGGACGGGGTGTAGCCCAGGTTGACCAGGGCCGACACGGCGTCGGCGGCGGGACCGCGCAGGCCACCCCCGTCGCCGGCGCCGGGCGACGCCGCCAGCGGACCGAGGGCGAGGGCGCCGACCTTGTCCTTGAGCTCGCTCAGGATACGGCCCGCCAGCTTGGCCCCGACGCCGGAGGCCTGCCTGATGGCGGCCCGGTCCTGGGCGGCGATCGCCCGCACCAACGCGTCCGCGCTGAGGGCCGTGAGGATGCCCAACCCCACCTTGGCGCCAACCCCCTGCACCGTGGTCAACAGGCGGAACCAGTCGCGTTCCATGGCGTCGGCGAACCCGTACAGGTGGATGTGATCTTCGCGGACATGGGTTTCGACGAGCACGGTGACCGCCTCGCCGACGGTCATGCGGCCGAGGGTGCGCCCGGAACAGAATACCCGGTATCCGACGCCGGAGACGTCGACGACGGCCCAGTCCTCGCCCTGGAAATCGACGATGCCCGTGAGTTTGGCGATCACCGGAGCGCCTCCGTCCCCACTCCCGCGGCCGATCGCGCAATCATCATGCGTGCGCTCCGGTGATGGGCGTGGCATATGGCCACCGCCAGGGCGTCCGCCGCGTCGGCGTTGGTTATGGCACAGCCCGGAAGCAGGGTGCGCACCATCATCTGGATCTGTTCCTTGGCGGCGTGACCGCTGCCCACCACCGTTTTCTTGATCAGGTTGGGAGGATACTCCGCCACCGCCAGGCCGGCGCGGGCCGGAACCAGAAGCGCGATGCCCCGCGCCTGTCCCAGCTTCAGGGTGGAGCCGGGGTTCCGGTTGACGAAGGTTTCCTCGACCGCCGCTTCTCCGGGCGCGAAGCGTTCGATGACCGCCGCCAGGCCTTCCTCCAGCTGCACCAGCCGTTCGGCCAGGGACCGCCGGGCATCCGTGCTGACGACGCCGTTGGCGACGTGGCTGAGCCGGTTGTCCGTGACATCGATGACACCCCATCCGGTATTGCGCAGGCCCGGGTCCAGTCCGATCAATCTCATGGATTCCGGTGCTCCCCTATCCCCGCCCCGGCGCCGCTCATGCGCCGAGCCGATCCATGACGTCGTCGGCGACCTCGAAATTGGCGGCCACCCTTTGCACATCGTCGTTGTCGTCGAGCAGGTCCAACAGCCGGAACAGGGTCTCGGCGAATCCCTCGTCCACCGGCACGGTGTTCCGCGGCTTCCAGTCCAGGGCCGCCGAAACGGCCGCACCGAATCGTTTCTCCAAAGCGTCGCGCACGGCGCTCAGGTCGTCGGGGCGGCAGGTGACCTGATGGCCCCCTTCGGCGGAGTCGACGTCTTCGGCCCCCGCCTCCAACGCCGCCTCGAACATGTCGTCGGCGCTGGCCGCGTCCGCCTTGTAGCGGATCAGGCCGATGCGCTCGAACATGAAGCTGACGCTGCCCGATTCGGCCAAATTTCCGCCATGTTTGGAAAAGGCGGCGCGAACCTCCGACGCCGTCCGGTTGCGGTTGTCGGTCAGCGCCTCGACAATGATGGCGACGCCGCAGGGTCCGTACCCTTCGTAGCGGATCTCCTCGAAGGCGGTGCCCTCTTCGCCCCCTGCCCCACGCTTGATGGCGCGCTCGATGTTGTCCTTGGGCATGTTGGCGGCCCGGGCCGCGGCGATGGCCCCGCGCAGCCTGGGATTCATGGCGGGATCGGCGGTTTCGGACCGTGCCGCCACCGTCAATTCACGGATGATCTTGGTGAAGAGCTTGGCGCGTTTGGCGTCCTGGGCCCCCTTCCGGTACATGATGTTCTTGAACTGGGAATGACCGGCCATAGCTCGCTACATTGTCCGATAGGACGATAGGGTGGGTCTTGTCGCACGACGGTACCAAATATAGCGGCAGGGCGCACGAACGGCGACTGTTCAGTTAGCAAATCAATATGGCAAGAATTGGGCGGAAGCGTTGCGGAATGGTTAAGGACGGCCGGACCGTCGCCGAGCGGTCCGGACTCGGCGGGCCCATTGCCGCCCGCCCGCCCATCAAACCAGCCAGGGGGCCGGCCAGGCGCCCGCCGGTCCGCAAG
>JACZWD010000156.1 GCA_022572335.1 Pseudomonadota bacterium | reverse complement strand
CGGACCACCGGCGTCCTCCCCGAGCCGGTCTTGAAACAAGTGCGCGCCGGGTTGCTCTCGGACGATCCCGCCGCCCAGGCCGCCGCCGCGCAACGCCTTGCCCGGTTGAAGGACGGTAATCCGGCCCTCGTCTCCGTCATCCCCGCGGTCGAACGCCGCCGCGCCCAGGACATCGCCGAGTTCGTGGACCTGGGTCTTTCGCCCGACCGCGCCGTCAAGCTGGCGGAGGAAAAATTGGCGCAGCAGGTCCTCCCGGCCAAAGACCTTCCCGGCCACACCACATTGATCGGTGATTTTCACGGCGGCCAGGACGGCAGCGAGGAAGAAATTCCCGTGGTCGCCTCCGCCGGCACGGGCGACGACGCACTTGCCGCCGGCGGCGCGGGTGACGATACGCCTGACAAGGATGTGACCGAGGACGAGTTGATCGAGCGCATCGCGGCGTTGAGCGAAGAGGTGCTGGAACTGGCGGAAGCGGGTCGGCTAGAGGACGGCACCGGAGGTGCTCGCCTCGCCGCGATTAACATGGACTTTCTGCTCAGGCTTATCACGTTTGTTGGCAAGCTGTTGGGGCGAAAAGGCGGACAGGAGGCAACGCGCGAAGGGGCCAAGCGGACCGCGGGCAAATTGGTCGAGCAGCTGGCGCGCAAGGCCGGCCGCCGCATCCAAAAAAAGATACTGGACCAGAGTCGGCGCGCCGGAAAGGGCGTGGGCAGGCAAGGCAAGGGCCGGGAAGCCGGCGGCTTGGCCAAGGACATTGTTCCCGTCGCCACAGAGGCCGTAGTCGCCGCCGTGCGACGGAAATTTCAAGAACTGAACGAGGAACGGATCCGGGCCGGAAAGAAGGAAACAAATAAAGTCGAGCTTGTGCCCGACGACCTGCGCCCGGGCGCGGGCAACATCGAGGCGATTCAGAGCTTCGTCGAGGCATGGAAAAGCGGCGAACTGCTCCCGAGTTCGCAACACGTTGCACAACTCAACTTCGAGGATGTAGACGACGCCTGGGCGGAGCGGGTCAAAAAGGACACCGGCGTCGATGTCTCGCGCCTGCGCCATGCCATCGACACTAGACAAATCACTCACGCGTTCAAAAATCACGGGCCAGGCAACGAGAAGGATCTGGACCAGATACCGATCACTCCCGAGGCGGTCTCCGTCTACCTAGAGGTGGTCGAGAGTTACGATCGAGTGTCAGCGCGCCCAAAGAAAGCTGGTACGACTCTCACCTTCGAAAAAGACATCGATGGCGTAATATTCGTCGTCGAACAGGTGCGGTTGGGGAAAAAACCTGTCGTTTTTCAATATGTGGATTAAGGAAACAAAATAAAGTGCCCGGCAGCATGATGCCCACCCTTACGGGCGTCCCCATGCACTAACGTCCGAAACTGACCGGGCAAGATAAAATATAACACGATCGCGGCAAAATTGCAAAGCGCGCGGACGCGCGGACCCCACGCGGCCGCCGGGCCGCGGCCATGATGAAAGGAAAGGATTATGAACCCAGACGAGGTGAGGACAGAGGGCCCGGAAGGGAACGATAGGGCCCATACCGGGCCCGGCGACGGGCCCGGTGGTGAGGGCCCGGAACGGGGAGCCGGCCCCTTCCGGGGCGAGGGCGACCCCGCCGGCGACGGCCCGGCGCCCGTGGCCGCGCCCGACGCCGGCGCCATCCCCGACGCCGCCACAACGGAGGCGGTTTTCGCCGACCTGGCGAAGGTGGACCCCGACATCACCGCCGCCCTGAGGCGCCAATGGGGCGCCGATGCGGCGGTGAACCTGGCCTTCGCCCGGGCCGCCGTCGACACCGTCGTGAGCCAGGAGCTCGTCGACTTCCTCGAGGGCGTCGAGGTGGACGGCCAGCCCCTTTCCCATCACCCGGCGATCTGGGAGACCGCGGCGCGCATCGGCCGGATGCTGGCCCGCGATCCCGGCAGGCCCGGGAGCGTCGGGGCCGCGCCTTTGCAACCGCGCGGAACGGGGACGAACATGGAACACGAAGAGATCGAGGAGCGCATCGACGAACTGATGGCGCTCATGCACAGCGACAAGGCCAAGTACCAGTCCGAGCCGGTTCAACGGGAGCTCAAGGCGCTTTACGGATCGCAGCCGCGCCGGCCCGGCGCGGAGGTCGAAAAAAAGGGGAGCATCGAGCAGCGCATCGACACGCTGATGGCGCTCATGCACAGCGACAATGCCAAGTACCAGTCGGAGCGGGTTCAGCGGGAGCTCAGGGCGCTGTACGGGCGGCTCTACGGCGACCGGTCCATCGTCGGCAGGGACGGCCAGGTGGTATGACCCGCCGGCACTCGCAGAAGAGGAGGACACGACGGTGAAGGACACGATGGAAAAACCCCGCACGGCGGTGGTCGACGTGCTGCCCCTGACGGCGGCGGGCAACGGCTTGAACCTGTGGGGACACGTGACGCCCCACGCCCTGGCCGACGTGCTCGGCCCCGGGTATTTCGACGCCTGCCAGGAGGCGAACGGCGGCGGCCTGTACCGCCATGACCGCATCGTCTGCACGGCCTCGGCCGAAACCGATTCGCCCGAGCACGCGACTCTGGTGGTCGTGGATGCGGACGGCGGCGTCCGCGTGGAGATCTTCAAAGAGGCCGGACGGGGGCGCAAAACCGCCGGCTAGAGCGCGGCGGCGGAACGGAAAGCTCCGCAACCCGCGGGTCCCCGCCCGGGCGGCCGGGCGGCGTTACCGCCACGCCAAACCCTGAACCACGAGAACAACCCTGCCTTCGCCTTGCGGGATTCGGCGGGCCAGCCCGCCGAAGCTCGAAGAGCGAAGGTTTTTTTTGTTGGCCCGCCTGCCAAAGCTGTACGGCGGACAGGAGTAACGGATGACGGTATCAAGCACACAAAGCCGGATAGATTATGCCGGCGACGGCAGCACGACGGGTTTCCCGGTGCCATATTTCTTCATCGAGAACGCGGACATCGTGGCCACGTTGCGGTCCACCGGCGGCATCGAGACCACATGGACGGAGGGTACGGAATACACGCTGACCGGCGCCGGGACTCCGTCCGGCGGCACGTTGACCGCCGTCTCCACGGGCACCGATTACACGCCCCAAAGCGGCGAGACGCTGGTCATCAGGCGTAGGGAGCAGTTCACCCAGCCGTCCGACTTCGCCGTCGCCGGCGCCCTGCCGTCGGAAACCATCGAGGAGGGCTATGACCGCGCCGTCATGCTGGCCCAGCAGTTGAGCGAGGACCTGGGACGCACCGCGAAGCTGGCCGAGACCTCGACGACCACAAACGCGCTGATCATTCCCGAACCGGAGGCCGACAAGGTGCTGGCCTGGAACACGGCGGGCGACAACCTCACCAATGGTCCGACCTTGGCGCAGATCACCCAGGCCTCGACGAAGGCGGACCAGGCGGCCGCCAGCGCCAGCGCAGCGTCCGCCAGCGCCAGCGCGGCGGCGGCATCGGAGACCAACGCGGCGGCCAGCGCCACGGCGGCGGCCAGCAGCGCCAAGACCGTCTTCATGGTGGCCCTCGGCGACGAGACGACGGCGATCACGACCGGGACGGCCAAGGTCACGTTTCGGATGCCTTTCGCCCTGACGTTGACGGCGGTGCGCGCCAGCCTGACCACGGCATCGACGAGCGGCGTTCCGACCATCGATATCAACGAAGACGGGACTTCCATCCTTTCAACGAAGCTGACCATAGACGCGAACGAGAAGACATCCGAAACCGCCGCGACCGCCGCCGTCATTTCCGATACAGTCCTGGCCGACGACGCCGAGATGACCATCGACATCGACGTGGCCGGGACGAACGCGGCGGGCGCGAAGATCTACCTGATCGGGGACCCGGCATGAGCGGCGCAAATCTAAAGAACCCGTCGCGGTTCGCATCCTACGCCCCCAACGGTGTCAACTTCGACGGCGCGAACGACTATCTGACGCGTGGCGCGAACCTGACCGGTAACGCTGATAGTAAGAAGGGGATTGCGAGGACTACGCGCTGGCCAAGATGGTCCGGCTCCTGGGTTACGGCTCGCCGCGGGGGAGTTTGCGCATGACGCTGTGCGTGATCGTCGGGCCCACGCGCTGGCAGGCCCATGCGGTCCTGCAAATCGAGACCGACCACGGGACCTGGGTGCTCGACAACCGGATGAAATATCCGCGGCTGTGGACACGGCTGCCGTACCGGTGGCTCTACCGTGACTGTCCGGGACGCGGGGACTGGGAACGGCTCACCGCAAGGGGGCCCGCCTTCGCGGAGCCCGCTTCGGCGGGCGAAGGAAGGGCGGCGTGATGGAAGCCGACCTTCAACATCTCGCCGAACAGGTGGGCGAGGTCAAGGGCCGCCTCAAGGCCGCCGAAGAGGCCCTGCGCGAACAGGGCCAGGATATCAAGGCCATCCTGAAGACTTTGAACCAGGCGCGGGGAGGGTGGAAGACGCTGTTGCTGGTGGCCGGGATGTCGGGCGCCTGCGGGGCGTTGGCGACCAAGGTATCGACCATCATTGGAGCACTGCCGAGATGAAAAGACCCATCATCCCTTTTTGACTTTGCCCGCCTTAGCCTTGGCAACGGCGGGTTTTTTGTTGCCCTCCTTCGCCAAGGCTTCGGAGGGCAAGCCCGGTGCGGCGAACGCGGCCCCGGCTTCGCCGAAGGCTATGCCGGGCGCAAGCGTGTGCCGGGACCAATGGGGACACCCGGCGCCGCGGTTCGAATGGAGCGCGTGGCTGGAACACCTCGAACGCAAGAACGGGGATGCGCTTCAGCGCCGCACCATGAGCGCGGAAGAACGCACGAGGTTCCTCCGCGCCTACAACAACACGCCACCGGTAACCGACAGGAACCCCGAGCGCATCGAGATTTTCTCGCAGCCCGACCACCCGGCCGTGGTCGTGGTGTTCGTCGAGGACGGCTGCGTGACGCTGACCGCGCTGATGCTCCGGGCGCTGGTGGAGAGTGTCATCTCCTCGGGTGGCAAACAGCGCTCCCTACGCCCCGCGGAGCGCGAGGCGTGATCCCCCCTGAAGAGTTCCTGAGGCACGTCATACGCCCGGTGCTCAGCCGTCTAGCCCGCTTCGATAGTCGACTCGGCGGTGCGGCGTCCGAACAACTGATGCTCGGCACGGCACTCGCGGAAAGCCGCTTGGGCGCGCTCGAGCAGAGGGGCGGGCCGGCCCTCAGCATGTTCCAAATCGAGCCCGCCACGTTCACCGATATCTACGGCCGCTACCTGCGCTCGCGGCCCGGGCTGCTTGCGGCCGTGCGGGCCTTCAGGCTCCCGGGGCTCAGGCCGCTTGAACAACTGGCCGGCAACCAACACCTGGCCTGCGCCATCGCCCGGGTGAAGTACTGGATGAATCCCCGCCCGCTGCCGGCGCCAGGCGACATCGACGCCTTAGGCGCCTACTGGAAGGCCGCGTACAACACGTCCAAGGGTGCCGGCAAGGCATCCCGATGGGCGCACCTTTATCGCAAGTACGTGAGAGAAGGAGTGTTGAGATGAAAGTACATTTACTGGCCTCCGTCGCGGGCGCTCTTTTTTTGGCTGGGTGCGGATTCACCCCGCAAGGGGACGTGCTCCGCGCCGCCGTCAAGGCCGGGGGCGCCCAGGTCATGGACGAGGGCTTGAACAATGCCGAGTGGTACATCTGTCAAGCGGCATCCATCGGCGCCGTGCGCCGCCACTACGGCAAACCAGGACTGGCGGAGGCGTACCGGACGCTCTGCGACCAGAACGGCGCCGACCTATTCGCCGAAGAGCGATGAACACCGTCCATCTGTGCGCGCGGATCTCCGAGCTGGCCTATCACGACGATCCACGTCCAGGGTTGCTCGCGCTCGGGTTCGATCTGGTCAGGAAATACGACCGCAACGGGACCCAGGCGATCCTGGTCACCGACTATGTGAGCGTGGTTCTTGCGTTCCGCGGGACCGAGGAACCGAAGGATTTTTTAACCGACCTGCGCTACATCAAGTGCGACTTCCCGGGCGGCGGCCGCGTTCACCGTGGGTTCTACGGGGCGTTTATGGAGGTGTGGGACGACATCGCCGGCGACCTCGCGGGCTTGGCGTATCCGAAGATCTTCACCGGCCACAGCCTGGCTGCCGCCTTGTCCGTGATGGCGGCGGTCCTGCGGCCGCCCCGCGAGGTCCATATATTCGGCTGCCCCAAGGTCGGCAACTCCGGTTTCGTCAACCGGCTGACGCGCCCGGTCACTCGCTACGAGAACTGGCTTGATATCGTAACCTATTTGCCCCCGGCAATTTCCCCGATCCAGGCTGCTCATTCCCTTCGCCACGGGCGCAGGCCGACGCTGTATACCCACGCGG